>NZ_WBKS01000024.1:0-55363 GCF_008868145.1 Micromonospora sp. AMSO1212t | reverse complement strand
CGGGAGCTAGTACGGTCGCGTGGGCTCGGAGATGTGTAGAAGGGACAGCGGCTATCTGGGCCGTGTTGAGGGCGGCGCCCTTGCGGAGGTTGTCGCCGGTCACGAACAGGTCCAGGGCGCGGGGGTCGTCCACCGCCCGGCGGATCCGGCCCACCCAGGACGGGTCGGTGCCGACCGCGTCGATCGGCATCGGGAACTCCCCGGCCGCCGGGTCGTCGACCAGGATCACGCCCGGGGCGTTGCGCAGCACCTCGCGAGCGCCCTCGGCGTCCACCTCGGTGGCGAAGACCGCGTGCACGGCGACCGAGTGACCGGTTACCACCGGCACCCGTACGCAGGTGGCGGACACCTTGAGGTCGGGCAGCCCGAGGATCTTGCGCGACTCGTTGCGCAGCTTCATCTCCTCGGAGGACCATCCGCCGTCGGCGAGCGAGCCCGCCCACGGTACGACGTTCAGCGCCAGCGGCGCCGGGAACGGACCCAGCTCGTCTCCGACGGCCTGCCGCACGTCCCCGGCACGGGTACCGAGCACCCGATCCCCGGCGATCTTGCCGAGCTGGAGGTGCAGCGCGTCCACGCCTGCCTGCCCCGCCCCGGAGACCGCCTGGTACGACGCGAGCACCAGCTCGCGCAGCCCGTACTCGCGGTGCAGCGGCGCGACCGCCACGATCATCGCCAGGGTGGTGCAGTTGGCGTTGGCGATGATGCCCTTGGGCCGGTTGCGCACCTGCTCGGGGTTGATCTCGGGGACCACGAGCGGCACGTCGCGGTCCATCCGGAAGGCGCCGGAGTTGTCCACCACCACGGCGCCGCGCGCGACAGCGACCGGGGCCCACTGAGCGGAGACGTCGTCCGGCACGTCGAACATCGCCACGTCGACGCCGTCGAGCGCGTCGGCGGTGAGCGCCTGGACGGTCAGCTCCTCGCCCCGGCACTGCACGCGCCGGCCGGCCGACCGCTCGGATGCGAGCAGCCGGATCTCGCCCCAGACGTTGCGCCGGGAGGAGAGGATCTGGCACATCACCGTGCCGACGGCACCTGTCGCCCCGACCACGGCGAGGGTGGGTAGCGACGCCATGACGCGTTACCGCCCGGTGCCGGCGTAGACGACGGCTTCGGTGTCACCACCCAGCTCGAAGGCGTCGTGGATGGCCCGGACCGCCTTGTCGAGGTCGGTGTCGCGGCAGACCACGGAGACCCGGATCTCCGACGTGGAGATCATCTCGATGTTCACGCCGGCCGCGCCGAGGGCGGCGAAGAAGCCGGCGGCCACGCCCGGGTGCGAGCGCATGCCCGCGCCGATCAGGGAGACCTTGCCGACGTGGTCGTCGTACAGCAGGCCCTTGAACTTGACCGACTCCTGGATCTTGCTGAGCGCGGTCATCGCGGTCGGGCCGTCGGCCTTGGGCAGCGTGAACGAGATGTCCGTGCGGCCGGTGCCCTCGGTGGACACGTTCTGCACGATCATGTCGATGTTGATCTCCGCGCCGGCCACGGTGTCGAAGATCGACGCGGCGGCGCCCGGCTCGTCGGGCACGCCGACGATCGTGATCTTCGCCTCGCTGCGGTCGTGGGCGACCCCGGTGATCAGTGCCTGTTCCACAGGAAGGTCCTCCATCGATCCGGTGACCATCGTGCCGGTGTTGGTCGAGTATGACGAACGGACGTGGATCGGCAAGCCCGCGCGCCGCGCGTACTCGACGCTGCGCAGGTGCAGCACCTTCGCGCCGCAGGCGGCCAGCTCCAGCATCTCCTCGTAGGTGATCAGCTTGATGTGCCGCGCGTTCGGCACGATGCGCGGGTCGGCGGTGAAGATGCCGTCCACGTCCGTGTAGATCTCGCAGACGTCCGCCTCCAGCGCGGCGGCGAGCGCCACGGCAGTGGTGTCCGAGCCGCCCCGCCCGAGCGTGGTCACGTCCTTGGTGTCCTGCGAGACGCCCTGGAAGCCGGCCACGATGACCACCGCGCCCTCGTCCAGCGCGCCCTTGAGCCGCCCCGGGGTCACGTCGATGATCCGGGCCCGGCCGTGCACCGAGGTGGTGATCACGCCGGCCTGGGAACCGGTGAACGAGCGGGCCTCGTACCCCAGGTTGTGGATGGCCATGGCGAGCAGCGCCATGGAGATCCGCTCCCCGGCGGTGAGCAGCATGTCCAGCTCGCGGCCCGGCGGCAGCGGGCTGACCTGGTTGGCCAGGTCGAGCAGCTCGTCGGTGGTGTCGCCCATGGCGGACACCACCACCACCACGTCGTCACCGGCCTTGCGCGCGGCCACGATGCGCTCGGCCACCCGCTTGATCCGCTCGGCGTTGGCGACGGAGGACCCGCCGTACTTCTGCACCACGAGTGCCACGACGGTGCACTCCCTCCCAGCGACGACCCTGAGCGTGCCGACGCCGCCGGGTCTCTCGGTCCGGCGGCGCGTGTCAGACCGCCTCAGCCTATCGGGCGGGCCGCGACGCCGGGTCGGGTGATCCCACCATCCGGCCTCGCCGTGGGGCGGCTCACCAGCCCGGGAGTACGCGACACGCCAAGCGGTACAGCCGTACGGTGGGCTGTCCGCGAGCGTCCCCACGACGCAGAATGAGCCGGTGCACGCTCATCGACGTGCGGCCCGCCTGACCGGCGTGCTCGCGCTCACCCTGCCGGTACTGCTGGCCGCCTGCGACGGCGGCCGTCCCGATGCGGCGCCCACCGGCACCGCCGACCCGGTCCCGGTGCAGGTGGACGCCGCCCGCGAGGAACTGGCCGGGCTGGCCGCCGCGGCGCAGGACCGGCACCTCACCGCCACGTACGCGTTCGCGCCCGCCGAGGGCGCCCCCCGCACGGTGTCCTTCACCAGCGCCAACGACGGCAGCTGGCGGGTCGACGTGCCCGGCTGGGGGCACGCCGGCACGGTGGACGTCTCACTCGCCGGCACCTCCGACGGGCTGTTCCAGTGCGCGCTGCCCTCGGCCGGCTGGGCACAGGCGGCGACCTGCGTCCGCCTCGGCGACGCCGACGACGCGGTGCCGCGCCGGCTGGATCCCCGGGTGCAGCACCCGTTCACCGACTGGCTGGAGGTGCTGACCGACCGGCGTGCGCCGCTCGCGGTCTCCCCCGCCGAGCCGCTGCCGGGCGCCGACGGCCCGTGCTACACGGTCGACAGCACCTCGGCGTCGCTGAACGCGCCGCTCGACGTGGGCATCTACTGCTTCCGGGAGGACGGCACACCGGCGGCGGTACGGGCCGGGTTCGGCA
Source organism: Micromonospora sp. AMSO1212t (assembly GCF_008868145.1). Taxonomy (NCBI): domain Bacteria; kingdom Bacillati; phylum Actinomycetota; class Actinomycetes; order Micromonosporales; family Micromonosporaceae; genus Micromonospora; species Micromonospora sp. AMSO1212t. The sequence continues at coordinate 52,126 of NZ_WBKS01000024.1, read as the reverse complement.
CCCTGACGCTGACCGGCGAGCCCGGCGCCGCGCCGGGCTCCGTCGAGCTGGCCGGCGCGGTGACCGACGGCGAGCCGGTGAGCCGGGACGCCCCGAGCCCGGGAGCGCCGTAGCGCTGGGCGTACGACCCGAGCGCTCAGGAACCGCGGGCCGCGCGCAACAGGGCCGCGCCCACCTCGGTGTTGCGGTAGAGCACGTGCCGCCCGGACCGGGACCGGACGACGAGACCGGCGGCGTGCAGCGCGGAGAGGTGCTGCGAGACGTTCCCCGCCGACATCCCGGTGATCCGGGCCAGATCGGTGGTCGTCACCGACGTGTCCAGCAGATGCAGCAACGCGGCCCGGCCGGCCCCCACCACCCGGACCAGTGGATCGCCCTCGGGCTCCGGCGCGCGTTCCCAGAGCGTCCCGACCGCCCGCACCGGGTACGCCGCGGCGGGCAACGAGTCCTCCAGCAGGTTCCACAGCACCCGCTGATGGCTGAACACGCTCGGGTTCAACGCCAGCCCTCGCCCCCGCAGGTCGAAGTCCCGCTCGAACGGGTCGTCGCTGACCACCCGGTCGCCGAGCCACCGCAGGCCGGGGTGGAGCCGCTCGAACAGCTTCCCCGTCCCGCCCTCGGCGAGCTGGGCCGCCCGGTACGCGACGTCGGCGTCGAGCACCGCCCGCATCCGCGGCCAGTCCGGGGCGATCGCCTCGTCGTACCAGACCCGCATCGCCTCGACGAGCCGCGGCAACAGCCCGGTCGGGTCGGCGAGCAACGCCCGCCCGAACGGGCGCAGCGGTCCGCTCGGCGTGGTCGCCAGCAGGTCCCTGACCACCACGTCGGGCGGCGTCGCGGCGATCTGGTCGAGCTGGCCGTCCATCTCCACCCCCGGGCGGGCCGCCGGGGTGAGGAAGTCGGGCAGCCAGCGGCGCGGCAGGGTGAGATGCACCAGCGGAGCGACCCGCTCGGCCACCTCCGGGCGGCGCAGCGTCGTCCGGGCCCGGTCGATCCACTGCAGGTGCACCGGATAGCGGGCCGGATCGGCAAGCGCCCACATGCTCATGACCGTCTCGTTGGCCGGCGACACACCGAACCGCACGCCCGCGACGTCGGCCAGCGTGAACCGCAACTCGGACATGCGCACCCCCCGATTCGGCTCAGCCTAAAAGGCTCGCCCCTGGCGTGGGGGGCACGATCTGCTTACCGGTCATGGGGGCCAGAGACAGCATCCGCACCGCCGTCCGCGACGTCGTACCACCGGCCGGGCTGACCCGCGCCCTGGCCGTGCAGGCGATGGTCTTCGCCGTCGGCACCGGCCTGTTCCAGGCGGGCAGCGCCGTCTTCTTCACCCGGGCGCTCGGGCTGAGCCCGGCCCAGGTGGGGCTCGGCCTCTCACTCGCCGCCGGGGCGTCCCTGCTCGGCACCGTGCCGCTGGGCGGGCTCACCGACCGGTACGGGCCGCAGCGGGTGTGGATCGTCTGCCTGCTGCTGGACGCGGCGCTGTTCGCCGCGTACCCGTTCGTCGGCGGCGTCGCCGGGTTCCTCGCGGTGGTGATCGCGCTGGCCGTGACGGGCGCGGCGACCGGCGTGGCCCGCCAGGTCTACTCGATCAACGTGCTGCGCCCGGAGGAACGGGTCACCGCGATGGCCTACCAGCGCTCCTCGCTGAACGTCGGCTTCGGGGTCGGCGCGCTGATCAGCGGCCTGGTGCTGGCCGTCGACACGATCTGGGCGTACCGCGGGATGGTCTGGTTCATCGCCGTGGTCTTCCTGGTGACCGCCGGTTTCGTCCGCCGCCTGCCCCGGCTGCCGGAGGTGACCCGTCCCGCCGAGCCGATGAGCCGGCTGGCGGTGCTGCGGGACCGGCCCTTCATGGCCGTCGCGCTGCTCTCCGGGCTGCTCACCGCGCACCAGACGCTCTACCTGACGGTGATGCCGCTGTGGATCCTCACCCACACCGACGCGCCGAAGACGATCATCGCCGGGCTGGTGCTGCTCAACACCGTGCTGATCGTGCTGTTCCAGGTACGCGCCAGCCGGGGCGCGGACGACGCGCCGGGCGCGGCCCGGGCGTCCCGCCGGGGCGCGGTGCTGATCGCCGCGTTCTGCGTGGTCCTGCCGATCTCCGGCGCGACCCGGGGACCGCTCACCGTGGCGGTGCTGGTCGCCGCCGCGACGCTGCTCATCCTGGCGGAGCTGATCGAGTCGGCGGGCGCCTGGGGACTCACCGCCACGCTGCCGCCCGCCGCCCAGCGCGGCGCGTACGTCGGCGCGTTCGGGCTCGGCTCCCAGGTGCAGTTCCTGATCGCTCCGGCCGGGCTGACCGCGCTCGGCGTGAGCACCGGCGGCTGGGGCTGGTACCCGGCCGCGGCGATCTTCACCCTCGTCGGGCTGGCGATCGTGCCCGCGGTGACCCGGGCGGAGCGGACACCTCGGCTACCGGGCGTGGCGAAGTCCTCCGACTCCGTGACTCTGGTCCCATAGTCCGGACCAGCCTTCCCACGGCACGTCCCACCACGTAGGGTGACCCTGTCATGTGGCGCGCGTACCTTCTCCTTGGCTGCCGCGACGAGGCCTGACCGGCCGGCACCTCGTCGCGGAGTAGAAACGCGCCGTCCAGCACATCCGATCTTCTTCTCGGCACCGCCGCGCACCGTCGCCCGGCATCTCGCCGACACCTTTCCGATCTGCTGACGCCACATGTTCCAGGGAGCACTCCGAGATGGCTCAACCTGTCACCGAGACCGATCCGTTCGCCAGCCAGCGCCCCAGCCGGATGCCGGTCCACCGCTACGTCCCGTACGACCGTGAGTTCGGCGTCGACCTGCCGGACCGCGCCTGGCCGACCCGCCGCGTCGAGGCCGCGCCCCGCTGGTGCGCAGTCGACCTCCGCGACGGCAACCAGGCGCTGATCGACCCGATGTCGCCCGAGCGCAAGCGCCGGATGTTCCAGCTCCTGGTGCAGATGGGCTACAAGGAGATCGAGGTCGGCTTCCCGTCGGCGAGCCAGACCGACTACGACTTCGTACGGCAGCTGATCGAGCAGGACCTGATCCCCGAGGACGTCACCATCCAGGTGCTGACCCAGTGCCGGGAGCACCTGATCGAGCGGACCTTCGAGTCGCTGCGCGGCGCCCGCCGGGCCATCGTGCACTTCTACAACTCCACCTCGACGCTGCAGCGCCGGGTGGTCTTCGGCCTGGACCGCGACGGCATCACCGACATCGCCACGCAGGGCGCGCGGCTGTGCCAGAAGTACGCGGAGATCCACACCCCGGACACCGACATCCACTACGAGTACTCGCCGGAGTCGTACACGGGCACCGAGCTGGAGTACGCGCTGGAGGTCTGCTCGGCGGTGATCGACGTGATCGACCCGACGCCGGACCGGAAGCTGATCATCAACCTGCCGGCCACCGTCGAGATGGCGATGCCGAACGTCTACGCCGACTCGATCGAGTGGATGCACCGGCGGCTGCCCCGGCGGGACAGCCTGGTGCTGAGCCTGCACCCGCACAACGACCGGGGCACCGGCGTGGCCGCCGCCGAGCTGGGCCTGCTGGCCGGCGCGGACCGGATCGAGGGCTGCCTGTTCGGCAACGGCGAGCGCACCGGCAACGTGGACCTGGTGACGCTGGGCCTGAACATGTTCTCCCAGGGCATCGACCCGATGATCGACTTCTCCAACATCGACGAGGTCAAGCGGGCCGTCGAGTACTGCAACCAGCTGCCGGTGCACGAGCGCCACCCGTACGCGGGCGACCTGGTCTACACCGCGTTCTCCGGCTCGCACCAGGACGCGATCAACAAGGGCTTCGCCGCGCTGCACGCCGACGCGACGGCGGCCGGGGTGCCGGTGGACGACTTCACCTGGGCGGTGCCCTACCTGCCGATCGACCCGAAGGACCTGGGCCGCACCTACGAGGCGGTCATCCGGGTCAACTCGCAGTCCGGCAAGGGCGGCGTCGCGTACATCATGAAGACCGAGCACCAGCTCGACCTGCCGCGCCGCCTCCAGATCGAGTTCTCCGGCGTGGTGCAGCAGGTCACCGACCACGGCGGCGGCGAGGTCGAGCCGGGCGCGATGTGGGAGATCTTCGCCCGCAACTACCTGGTCGACCACCAGGTCGACCCGGCCGTGAAGCTGGCCGAGTACACGATCGGCACCGTCGACGGCAAGGTCGAGATCGACGCCCGCGTCGGCTTCGGCGGCGAGACCCGCGCGCTCACCGCCGTCGGGAACGGCCCGATCGACGCGTACGTCAACGCGCTGCAGTCCCTGGGCGTGGCGGTGCGGGTGCTCGACTACCACGAGCACGCGCTGTCCTCCGGCGGTGACGCGCAGGCCGCCGCGTACGTGGAGTGCGAGGTGGACGGCCGCACGGTGTGGGGCGTCGGGGTGGACGCCAACATCGTCACCGCCTCGATCAAGGCGGTCACGAGCGCGGTGAACCGCACCCGCGCCTGATTCCGGCACGGCGGGGCCTCAGCGTGACGCGGGGGCCCCGCCCTCCCGCCGGGGGCGGTGGATCAGCACGGCGGCGAGCACCGCGCCGGCCAGCAGCAGCCCGGCGCACCAGGCCAGCGCCCCCCGGTACGCGTCGGCGAGCGCGCCCTTCTGCTCGTACCCGGTGCCGGAGAGCCCGACCAGCAGCGGCAGCGCGGCCACCGCGAGCAGGCCGCCGGCCCGGGAGGCGGCGTTGTTGAATCCGCTCGCCACCCCGGCGAAGCGGTCCGCGACGGCACCGAGCACCGATGTGGTCAGCGGCGCCACCACGAGCGTGAGCCCGGCGCCGAACAGTGCCACGCCCGGCAGCACGTCCACCCAGTACGACGCGCCCGGCCCGACCCGGCGCAACAGCAGCAGACCCACCGCGGCGATCACCGGGCCGACGGTGAGCGGCAGCCGGGGGCCGATGCGGGCCGACAGCGCGCCCGCGCGCGGCGAGCCGACCAGCAGCAGCACCGTCATCGGCACCGTGGCCAGGCCGGTGAGCAGCGCCGACCAGCCGACCACGTTCTGGAGGTAGACGGCGAGGAAGAAGGTGAACCCGCCGAGCGCCGCGTACACCACCACTGTGAAGACGTTCAGCACGGAGAACAGCCGGCTGGAGAACAGCCCGGTGGGCAGCATCGCGGTGTCGCCGCGCCGCCGCTCGACGAGCACGAAGACCACCACGGCGGCCACCCCGAGCACCGCCGTGACCAGCACCGCCGGGGAGTCCAGGCCACGCGCCGGCGCGTCGATCAGCGCGTACGTGACTCCGCCGAGCGCGAGCGCGCCGAGCAGCGCACCTGCCACGTCGAACCGCCGCCCCTCCCCGGTACGCGACGCCTCCTCGTCCCGGCTCTCCGGCACCCAGCGCAGCGCGGCGAGCACCACGCCGACGGCCAGCGGCAGGTTGACGAAGAAGATCCACCGCCAGGAGAGCGTGTCGATCAGCCAGCCGCCGAGCAGCGGACCGAGCGCTGTGGACACCCCGGACAGCCCGGACCAGGTGCCGATCGCCCGGCCCCTGTCGTCCGGGTGGAAGCTGGCCTGGAGCACCGACAGCGAGCCGGGGGTGAGCAGCGCCCCGCCGGCGCCCTGGAGGAACCGGGCGGCGACGAGCCAGCCGGTGTCCTGGGCCAGCCCGCAGAGCACCGACGCCACAGCGAACCAGACCACGCCGAACAGGAAGACGCGCCGCCGCCCGAACCGGTCCCCGAGCGCACCGCCGAGCAGCACGAACGCGGCGAGCATGAGCAGGTAGCCGTTCACGGTCCACTGCAGACCGGCGACTGTGGCGTCCAGTTCGGCACCGAGGCGCGGCAGCGCGACGTTGACGACCGTGCTGTCCAGGAACACCATGCCCGAGGCGAGGATCGCGGCGAGCAGCGTGCCGCGTCCGGCGGCGGAGCCGGTACGCAGCGCGGGAGCGGGTGCGGTCACGTCTCACCACTCTGCCCGCCGCCCACCCTCGACGCCACGAATCGCGGAAACCGCCGCCGGGTACTGTGCGGACTCGCCCGGAGCCCGCAAGCTGGAGAGGTGTCGTCTGTGCGTACGAGATCAGGAGCCCGAGCCGGGCTGGCGGCCGCGCTGAGCGCGGTGCTGGCCCTCGGCGTGGCCGGCTGCGACGTGTCGGTCACCGAGCCGGAGGCGCCGCCGAGCGCCGCCGGGAACGTCAACAAGCAGCTCGGTGAGCTGACCGTGGCCACCGCCGGGTCGATGAAGGGCTACAGCCGCTCCCGTTTCCCGCACTGGCGCGGCACCGGCAAGAACTGCGACGTACGCGACAGCGTGCTGCAACGCGACGGCGAGGGCATCAAGCTGTCCGGCTGCAACGTGGTCGGCGGCCGGTGGGAGAGCGTCTACGACGGGGTGGTGCTGAACGATCCGTCGGGCGTGGACATCGACCACACCGTGCCGCTGGCCGCCGCGTGGCGTTCGGGCGCGGACGAGTGGGACGACTCGAAGCGCGGCGACTTCGCCAACGACCTGACCCGGCCGCAGCTCATCGCGGTTTCGGCGCGGTCCAACCGGGCAAAGGGTGACCAGGATCCGTCCCAGTGGAAGCCGCCGAACCGGTCGTCCTGGTGTCAGTACGCGGCGGACTGGGTGACGGTCAAGCACTACTGGCGGCTGACTGTGACAAGTGCCGAGAAGGCCGCTCTCACCGACATGCTGGAGGGCTGCACATGGGCGAGCAAACCGTGACTGGGCCGGACGCCACACCGGCGCCGGAGGCAGGCGGCGCACCGGCCCCGGAGTCCGCACCGGCCGGTCCGGCCTCGGCCGGGATGACGGCTGACGGCCGGCAGCCGGCACCCGCCGACGTCGCCGGAGCGGGCATGACCGCCGACGCGGTGCCGGGTGCGCCGGCCGGCGGCGCGCCGGGCGGACCGGCGGACCGCACCGCTGACATCACCGCCGGGCCGGGCGGGGTCATGACCGACGAGGTGGGCGTGGTGACCGGAGAGTTGACGCTGCGCACCGAGCACGCCGACGGCCGGGTGACGCTGCGGGTGCAGTACAAGGACGCCGACGAGTGGTACGCGGTCACCGACGGTTCCGCGCCGCTGGCCGACCCGGCCGCGCTGGACGCCGTGCACACGATCGCGGTGGGCCTGCTCAACCGCCCCGAGGGCTGACCGACGACAAAGCGCGTCCCCACCCGGGCCGGGTGGGGACGCGCTTTGTCGTGTCAGACGTACGATCCGGGCTCGCTGGGCGCGGAGACCACGCCCGGCTCCTCGCCCTCGCCCTCCGGCCGGGTGATCTTCGCGGTCACCTCGTGCGGGCGCAGCTCACCCGCGGCGATCTGCTCGGCCCAGTGGCAGGCCACCCGGCTGGCGCCGATCGAGCGCAGCTCCGGCCGCTCGTCGGCACAGCGGGTCGGCTGCGCCCACGGGCAGCGGGTGTGGAACCGGCAGCCCGACGGCGGGTTGGCAGGCGACGGCAGGTCACCGGCGAGCAGGATGCGCTCGCGCCGGTCCTCCACGTCCGGGTCCGGCACCGGCACCGCCGACATCAGCGCCCGGGTGTACGGGTGTAGCGGCTCGGTGTAGAGCCGGTCGCTCGGCGCCTCCTCCACCAGCGCGCCCAGGTACATCACGCCGACCACGTCGGAGATGTGCCGCACCACGGCCAGGTCGTGCGCGATGACCAGGTACGTCAGGCCGAGGCTGTCCTGGAGTTCGTCGAGCAGGTTCACCACCTGCGCCTGGATCGACACGTCCAGCGCGGAGACCGGCTCGTCGGCGACGATCAGCTCCGGGCCGAGGACGAGCGCGCGGGCGATGCCGATGCGCTGGCGCTGGCCGCCGGAGAACTCGTGCGGGTAGCGGGACAGCGCCCACTTCGGCAGGCCGACCGCGTCGAGCGTCTCGCCGATGATCCGCCGCCGGTCGTCCCGGTTCGCGCCGATGCCGTGGGTCTGGAGGCCCTCGGTCAGGATCGACTCGACGTTCTGGCGGGGATCCAGGCTGGACATCGGGTCCTGGAAGATCATCTGCATCCGGCGGCGCATCGTGCGCAGTTTGCCGGCGGGCAGCGTGGTCAGCTCGACGCCGTCGAACTTCACCTCGCCGCTGGTCGGCGGGTTGAGCTGGAGCAGCGCCCGGCCGAGCGTGGACTTGCCGCAGCCCGACTCGCCCACCAGCCCGTACGTCTTGCCGCGCGGGATCCTCAGGTCGACCCCGTCGACCGCCTTGACGTGCCCGACGGTCCGGTCGAACAGCACGCCCCGGCGGATCGGGAAGTGCACCTTCAGGTCGCGGACCTCGACGAGGATGTCGTTGTCGCTCATGGGGTCTCCTCCTCGCGCGGAGCCGGTCCGAAGCCGGGCACGGCGGGCGGGTCGGCCGGCTCGGCCTGGGCCGGCACCGCACCCGGTTCGGCGGTCGTCGGCGCGGTCGCGCGGGTGTCCGCCTCCGGGGTCAGGCCGGGGACCGGCACCGGGTTGACGCAGCGGTAGCTGCGCGCGTCGTGGGTGAGCACAAGCTCCGGCGGCTCGCCCACACACGCGTCGACGCGGCGGGTGCAGCGCGGGGCGAACGCGCAGCCGTCCGGCCAGGGCAGCACGTCGCGCACCGAGCCGGGGATGGGGTTCAGCCGTTCGCCGCGGCCGGCGTCCAGGCGCGGCACCGAACCGAGCAACCCCTCGGTGTACGGGTGCCGGGGCTGGCGGAACAGCGGACGGCGGGTGGCCGTCTCCACCACCCGGCCGGCGTAGAGGACGTTGATGGTCTCGCACATGCCGGCGACCACGCCGAGGTCGTGCGTGATCATGACCAGGGCGGTGCCGGAGTCCCGGACCAGGTCCTTGAGCAGTTCCAGGATCTGCGCCTGGATGGTGACGTCGAGCGCGGTGGTCGGCTCGTCGGCGATCAGCAGCCGAGGCTGGCAGGCGACCGCCATGGCGATCAGCGCCCGCTGCCGCATGCCCCCGGAGAGCTGGTGCGGGTACTCCTTCAGGCGCCGCCGCGGGTCCGGGATGCCCACCCGGTCGAGCAGGTCGGCCGCCTCCCTGGTGGCCGCCTCGCCCCTCATGCCCCGGTGCCGGGCGAGCACCTCGGTCACCTGGAGCCCGATCGGGATGACCGGGTTCAGCGAGGAGAGCGGATCCTGGAAGATCATCGCGACATCCCGGCCGCGGATGTCGCGGCGGGACCGGTCGTCGAGCTGGAGCAGGTCGGTGCCGTCGAAGACCGCCTTGCCACCGACCCGCAGGCCCGGCTGCTTGGGCAGCAGGCCCATGATGGCCAGCGACGTGACGCTCTTGCCGCAGCCGGACTCGCCGACCAGGCCGACCACCTCGCCGGCGTCGACCGAGAAGGACACCCCGTCCACCGCGTGCACGGTGCGCTGCCCACGACGGGCGAACGTGACGGAGAGGTCGTCCACTTCGAGCAGTGCCATGGCTGACTGACCTACTTCCGCAGCTTTGGATCGAGAGCCTCGCGCATCGCCTCACCGAGCAGGGTGAACCCGAGCGCGGTGATGATGATGCCGAGCGCCGGATAGATCGCCAGTCCCGGCCGGATGCCCAGGTACGGCTGCGCGTCGGCGAGCATGACGCCCCACTCCGGGATGGCCGAGTCGGGGTTGCCGAGACCGAGGAAGGACAGCGCGGCCGCCTCGATGATCGCGGTCGCCAGCGTCAGCGTGGCCTGCACGATGACCGGGGCGATCGAGTTCGGCACCACGTGGGTGAGGGCGATCTTGGACCGCTTCACGCCGAGCGACGTCGCGGCCAGCACGTAGTCGCTGTTGGCCTGCGCGATCATCGAGCCCCGCAGCAGCCGGGCGAAGATCGGCACCGACACCACACCGACAGCGATCATCACGGTGGTGAGGCTGGCGCCGAGCAGCGCGGCGATGCTCACCGCGAGCAGCAGGCTCGGCATGGCCAGCAGCATGTCGATGAAGCGCATCAGGGTGGTGTCGATCCAGCGGCCCCAGCGCCCGCCCAGACCGGCCGCGGCACCGGCGACGCCGCCGATCAGCGCGCCGACCGCGAGGCCGATCAGGGTGGAGACCACGCCGACGAGCAGCGTCTGCCGGGCCCCGACGATGAGCCGGCTGAACTCGTCCCGGCCCTGGTGGTCGAAGCCGAGCCAGTGGTCGGCGGAGACCCCCGGGATGATGCCCTGGCCGGACTTGACCAGCCCTTCGCGGATGCCGATGGAGTCCGTCGGGCTGTACGGGACGAGGAACGGCCCGATCACCGCGACCAGGACGAAGATCGCCAGGATGACCACGCCGATGACGGCCGCCGGATTGCGCCGCAGCCGGCGGAACGCCTCCTTCCAGAGGCTCACCCCCTGCTCGTCCTCGCGGGCGGCCAGCTCGGCGAGCCGGTCGATCTTCTCGCGCTTCTTGCCACCGGTGATGGTCATCGCACCCTCACCCTCGGGTCGATCACGCTGTAGGAGAGGTCGACCAGGAGATTCACCAGCACGTACACCACCGCAATGATCATGATGAAGCCCATCAGCACCGGGTAGTCGCGCTGGCTGATCGACTCGGCGACGAACGCGCCGATGCCGCTGAACGCGAACACGGTCTCGGTGAGCACCGCGCCGGAGAGCAGGAGACCGGTCTGGAGACCGATCGAGGTGGCCACCGGCAGCATGGCGTTGCGCAGCACGTGCCGGCGGCGGACGGTCCGCTCGGTCAGGCCCTTGGCCTCGGCGGTCCGGACGAAGTCCTCGTTGAGCACCTCCAGCACGCTGGCCCGGGTGATCCGGACGATGATCGCGAGCGGGATGCTGGCGAGCGCGACGCCCGGCAGCACGAGGTGCCACAGCGCGTCGGCGGCGGCGTCCCACTCGCGGGTCATGAGCCCGTCGAGGACGAAGAAGTTGGTGACCCGGGTCGCCCCGATGGTCGGGTCCTGCCGGCCGCTGGAGGGGAACCAGCCCAGGTTCTCCGCGAAGATCGCCTTGAGCACGTACGCCAGGAAGAAGACCGGGATGCAGATGCCGATGAGCGATCCGCCGACCGAGGCGTGGTCGAGGAACCGGCCCCGGCGGCGGGCGGCCAGGTAGCCGAGCGGGATGCCGATGCCGACCGCGAGGATCATGGCCATGACGGTCAGCTCGACGGTGCCGGGGAACCGCTCCACGAACTCCGTGGTGACGGCCCGCTTCGTACCGGTCGAGGTGCCCAGGTCGAGCCGGATCATCCGCCGCAGGAAGCGGGCGTACTGGACCAGGATCGGCTCGTCGAGGCCGAGGTTGCGCCGGATGGCGGCGCGCGTCTCGGGCGTGCCCCGTTCACCGAGGATCGCGGTCTCGGGCCCGCCCGGAAGTCGGTGGAGCCAGATGAACAGCAGGACGGAGAGCCCGAACAGCGTGGGTATCAGCTGTAGCAGGCGTCTGATGATGAACCGGAACACGGGCGCCTCGGAGGGTGTGCGGAGGGGTGCGGGCGGGCGCTGTGGTCACAGCGCCCGCCCGCGTACGGTGCCTTCAGATCACTTGAACTCTGCGGTCGCGTACCGCTCGTCGGTGAGCGGGCTCGCCTTGACCCCGGTCACGTCCTTGCCGAACACGATCGCCGGCGGGGAGTGCGAGATCGGCACACCCGGCAGGAAGTCCATGATCGTCTTGTTCAGCGCCTTGTACTTCTCCGTCCGGGCCGCCACGTCGGCGGTGGTGTCGGCGTCCTTGAACTGCGCGAAGAGCGCGGGGTTGTTGAAGCCCCACTCGTCCTTCTGGCGGTCGAAGAAGGTGCCGATGAAGTTGTACGCGTCGCCGTAGTCACCGGTCCAGCCGAGGAAGTGCAGGTCGTGCTTGTTGCCGGAGGTGGTGGCGTTGAGGTAGTCCGGGCTCCACTTCAGCGGGATGGCCTGGACGTTGATGCCGACCGCCTTGAGGTCCGCCGAGAGCAGCTCGAAGATGTCCTTCGGGTTCGGCATGTACGGCCGGGTGACCTCGGTCGGGTAGTGGAACTTCAGCGTCAGGTTCGACGCGCCCGCCTCGGCCAGCAGCTGCTTGGCCTTCTCCGGGTTGTAGTCGTACTTGGTGACGTCGCCGTTCCAGCCCTCGACGGTGTCCGGGAAGAAGTTCATCGCGACCTTGGCGCCCGGGGGCAGCTTCGAGTCGACCAGGGCCTGCCGGTTCAGCGCGTGCGCGATGGCCTGCCGGACCTTCAGGTCGGCCAGCTTCGGGTTCCCCTTCTGGTTGATCGCCAGGTAGAGGATGTTGAAGGCGGGCCGGGTGAGGACGTTGAAGCCCTCCTTCTTCAGCGGCTCCACGTCCGCCGGGCCGACCAGGTCGTAGCCCTGGATGTCACCCGAGCGGAGCGCCTGCTTGCGGGCGTTCTCGTCCGAGATCGTCTTGAAGATGATGGTCTTCAGCTTGGCCTTGTCGCCGTAGTAGTCGTCGTTGCGCTCGATGGTGAGCGACTTGTTCGCGATGTCCCACGCCTTGAACTTGAACGGGCCGGTGCCGGTCGGGTGCTCCATCGCGTACGCCGGGTACTTGATGTCCTCGGCGGTGCCGGTCACGTTGCTCGCGTCGTACTGCTCCATCGCCTTGGGGCTCTGGATCGAGAACGACGGCAGCATCAGCGCGGCCGGGATCTTGCTGGAGACCCGGGTGAACGCGAGGTCCACAGTGGTGGCGTCCTTGGCGGTGCAGGACTTGAAGAGGCTCGGCCCCAGCTCCGGGTCCTCGTTCTTGGCGAACCCGCCCATGACGTCCTGCCAGTAGGCGGTCACGTCCGGGCTCTGCATGAGGCCCTTGGCGTTGTACCAGCGGTCGAAGTTGGCGCAGACGGCTTCGGCGTTGAAGTCGGTGCCGTCGTGGAACTTGACTCCCGAGCGGAGCTTGAACGTCCAGGTGGTGCCCGCCGCGTCCGGCGTCCAGGACTCGGCGAGGCCCGGCGTCACCTTGGTGCCGCCCTCCTCCGGACGGACCAGGGTCTCGAAGACCTGGCGCGCCACGCGCAGCGACTCACCGTCGCTGGCGAAGCTGGGGTCGAGCACCTTCGGGTCTCCGGCGACGCCGAAGACGAGGGTGTCCTTCTTGCTATCTCCGGAGCCACTCTCACGGTCGCTCTCGGCGCAGCCTGCAACCGCGAGGGCCGCGACCGCGACGGCCGCGATTGCGACCTTCGGCCTGGATGCACGCATGGTGCTTTCACCTCGTCCTTGGGGGTACGGACAACGTGGTGACAGGGTCACCGATGTGCGCAGACCTTAGCCCTCGGGCGGACGGCCCGGAAACCGGCGGGGGGTGGGTTGGTATCGAATCGTGTCTGTTCCGCAACGAGGCATACGGATCGAAGGCGAATCCCTTGCATCGCCGAACTTTCGTCGGTTTGAAGGGCGAATTTATTACGTCGATCCGGTCCCGGACGCACGTTCCTGTTAGATCGACGGGCGTCCGGTCCGGCCCGGAGACACGTCCGGCGGGCACCCCGGAGGGCACCCGCCGGAGGCGGCACGACTGGATTCAGACGGCCCGTCGGCCCTCGAAGGCCCGGCCCAGCGTGATCTCGTCGGCGTACTCCAGGTCGCCGCCGACCGGCAGTCCACTCGCGAGTCGGGTCACGGCGATCCCCATCGGCTTGACCATCAGCGCCAGGTAGGTGGCTGTCGCCTCGCCCTCGGTGTTCGGGTCGGTGGCGAGGATCAGCTCGCGGACCTCGCCGCCGCCGAGGCGGGTCATCAGCTCACGGATCCGCAGGTTGTCCGGGCCGATGCCCTCTAGCGGATTGATCGCGCCGCCGAGCACGTGGTAGCGCCCGCGGAACTCGCCGGTCCGCTCGATCGCCACCACGTCCTTCGGCTCCTCGACCACGCAGAGCACCTCGTCGGTACGCCGTGGGTCGCGGCAGATCCGGCACTGCTCCGACTCGGCCACGTTGTAGCAGGTCGTGCAGAACCGCACCAGGTCCTTGACCTTGCGCAGCGCGCCGGCCAGCCGGTTGACGTCGGCCGGATCCGCCGACAGCACGTGGAACGCGATCCGCTGGGCACTCTTCGGGCCCACGCCCGGCAACCGGCCCAGCTCGTCGATCAGATCCTGGATGGCACCCTCGTACATCTGCCGGCTCAGAACCCGGGCAGGCCGAGGCCGCCCATGCCGCCCGCCAGCGGGCCCATCTTCTTCTCGGTCAGCTCGCGGGCCGCCTCGGCGGCGTTGTGCACGGCCGCGACGACCAGGTCCTCGAGCGTCTCGACGTCCTCCGGGTCGACCGCCTTCGGGTCGATCTTGATCGCCTTCAGCTCACCGGTGCCGGCGACGGTCGCGGTGACCAGGCCACCGCCGGCGGTGCCGGTCAGCTCCGCCTCGGCCAGCTCGGCCTGGGCCTTGGCGATCTGCTGCTGCATCTTCTGCGCCTGCTTCAGCATCTGCTGCATGTTCGGCTGTCCACCTGGGCGCACGGACCGCTCCTTCTTCCACTCGTCTGCTCGGCCGCGACTAGCCTAGTCGGGCCACGGCACCGCTGAATCGCGGTCGGCGCGCGCTCAGCGCGCGTCCACCTCGTCGATCTTCTCCGCCCCGAACGTCTCACGCAGCAGCTGCACCGCCTGCTCCTCGCTCGACTGCCGGGCGGTCCGCTCGTCGATCACGTCGTCCAGCGGTTCGTCACCCGGATCGAAACCCTCGTAGGCAGGCGCCGCCGCCGGCGCGCCCCCGCCCCGCACCGGGCCGTCGAAGTCCGGGTCGTAGGGCGGCTCGCCCGCCCACTCGGCATCGGCCGTCTTCCGCGCCGGCTGCGCCGCGCGCGGCCCCTTGCCCGGACCACCGCCCGCAGCGGCCGCCGCCGCAGCCGCACGCGCCGCCGCGATCGCGCTGTTCTTCGCCCCCGCCGGCCGCGCCCCACCGGCAGGCGCCGCCGCAGGTGCAGCAGGCTTGGGTACGACGACAGGCGCGGTAGCGGTCGCCGTGCCCCCGCCCGGACGGGCCGCCGCCGGCCAGCCCTCCCCGTCGCCGGTGCTCGCCGCCGAGGCGGTGCTGGTCGCCGAGGCCGTGCCGGTGGCCGCGCCACCGGGTCGGGCCGGCTCCGGCCAGTCCTCCTCGCCGGCCTGGTCGACAGCAGCGGTCGCCGCCGGCCGGTGCGAGGCCTCGGCCGAACCCGCGCCGGCCCGGCCCGGCGGTCCCCCGGCCTGGCTTCTCGCACCTTGACTGCCGGTGGCCGGGCTGCCCGTGGCTCCTCTGCCCGTGGTGCCGTCCGAGCCGGAGGTGTCCTGTCCATACCCGGCGTCCGCCGCGCCCGCGTTCGGGCGGACACGCCCCGCATCGGCGTCCGGACGGCCCTGAGCGGTACCTGCCGCCCCGGCATCCGGGCGACCGGACACGGCGTCGGACGCCGGACCAGGCGGGGCGGTCACCGGGCGGGCCGGAGCGCTGTCGGACGCGTTGCGGCCCGGTGCGGCGTCGGCCTGCGCGCGGCTCGCCCCGGACGGGCGGGACGGGCCGCCGAGTGAGGCCGCGCCGCGCTCGCCCGCCACCTCGCAGCGGATCTGCCAGCGACCGCCCAGCTCCTCGTAGAGCGCGTCGGTCAGCACGGCGGCGTGATCGGCCATCATCTTCGCCAGCACCGTCGACTTCACGGTCAGCACGAGCGTGTCGCCGTCCAGGTCGCGTACCACCGCGTCACGCATCAGCGCGGCGATCCGCTTGTTGCTGCGGTTCACCTTGCCGACCACCTCGGGCCAGACCCGGCGCACCGCGACCGCGTCGAGCGCGCCTGGATTGCCCGCTCCGGGGCGGGGCGGCTCGGGCGTGGCCGGATCCGGCATCACCGCGGACGGCGGTACCGGGCGTCGGGCAGCAGCCTGACCGGAATTCGCCGAGCCGGCGTCGGCCAGCTCGGCGGCGGCCGACGCGGGGAACCCGGCGTCCGTGTCGGGGTGGACCTCGGCAGCCGCTGTCGCTTCGGTCGCCGCCGGGGCGAGACGCGGGCCCGACTCGGCGGCGGACGGGCCGGAGTCGGCAGCCGCACCAGCCGGGGCGGGACGGGTGCCGGTAGCCCCGACGGCAGAGCCGGGGCGGGAACCAGGGGCGGCGTTCCGGGCACCCGCCGCAGCGGCGGCAGCGGCACGTGCGGCGGCAGCACCGGCCGGGGCACCGGCAGCCGCCGGCGTGCCGGCGGAATCCGGGTGGACCGCGGCGGCAGCCGCGCCCGGGGCGGGAGCCGCCGGGCGTACCCCCTGGTTCTGAGTGGGATGCGCGGAGTCGGCGGCGACCGACGGCAGCTCGGCGCCCCCGAGCGTCAGCCGGCGCTCCATCCGCTCCAGGCGCTGGAGCAGGCTGCCGGACGAGTCGTCCGCGCCGGGCAGGAGCATGCGCGCGCAGATCAGCTCCAGCAGCAGCCGGGGCGCGGTGGTGCCGCGCATCTCGACCAGGCCGTTGTGCACGATGTCGGCGCAGCGCGACAGCGTGGCCGGGCCGAGGCGGTGGGCCTGGGCGGCCATCCGCTCGATCTGGTCGGCCGGGCCGTCGATCAGGCCCCTGGCGGCGGCATCAGGCACCTGCTGCAGGACGATCAGGTCGCGGAGACGTTCCAACAGGTCGGACGCGAAGCGGCGCGAGTCGTGCCCGGCCTCGGCGACCCGGTCGACGGTGGCGTACGCGGCCGCGCCGTCACCGGCGGCGAGCGCGTCGCACATCTCGTCGATCAGCGCGGCGTCGGTGACACCGAGCAGCGCGGCGGCCCGGGCGTAGTCGACGCCCTCCGGGCCGGCGCCCGCGATGAGCTGGTCGAGCACGGAGAGGCTGTCACGCATGCTGCCCCCGCCGGCGCGCACCACCAGCGGGAAGACCGCCGGCTCGACCTTGACGCCTTCTGCCTCGCAGAGCTGTTCGAGGTAGGGGCGGACCACCTTCGGCGGGAACAGCCGGAACGGGTAGTGGTGGGTCCGCGACTTGATCGTGCCGAGGACCTTCTCCGGTTCGGTGGTGGCGAAGATGAACTTGACGTACTCCGGGGGCTCCTCGACCAGCTTGAGCAGGGCGTTGAAGCCGGCCGACGAGACCATGTGCGCCTCGTCGATGATGTAGATCTTGAAGCGGCTGCGGGCCGGGGCGAAGAACGCCTTCTCGCGCAGCTCACGGGCGTCGTCGACACCACCGTGGCTGGCCGCGTCGATCTCGATGACGTCGATCGAGCCGCCGCCGTCGGGAGCCAGCCCGCGGCACGAGTCACACTGCCCGCACGGCTCGGGGGTGGGGCCCTGCTCGCAGTTGAGGGAGCGGGCCAGGATCCGGGCGCTGGAGGTCTTGCCGCAGCCCCGCGGACCGGAGAAGAGGTAGGCGTGGTTGAGCCGCCCGCTGCGCAGCGCCTGCGACAGCGGCTCAGTGACCTGCTCCTGGCCGATCATCTCGGCGAACGTCCGCGGCCGGTACTTGCGGTAAAGGGCCAGTGCCACCCGTCCCGCCTCCTCTCGACCGAGCCATTCTGCGCCGGTCGGCCCCGGGTGACCACCCACCACCCCGTGACCCGACCCGCAGCGACGTTACCCGGCCCGGGAGACAGAAAGGCCTCCCGTGCACCCGGCAGAGCTCGCTTATCCTTGCTGCCTTCCGGCCCTGGGGAGGTTCACGAGGTACCGCCGCACGGGAGGTGACGCCAAGCCTACCCGAAGGGTTGTGGATCTTCCGGGAGGGTGGGGTGGCCCGCCGTCGGGAGACCTGTATCCTGGCTCGCGGAGGATTCGCCTAGAGGCCTAGGGCGCACGCTTGGAAAGCGTGTTGGGTTTACACCCTCACGAGTTCGAATCTCGTATCCTCCGCTCGCAGACGACAGGGCCGGCTCCCGCACGGGACCGGCCCTGAGTCGTTCTCTGCGGCGCCCCTCACCGGCCGCCCAACTGGTCCCGCCGCCGCTTCAGGTACGCCGTCTCCGCGCTGTTCCCCGCCAACTCGATCGCCCGGTCGTACGCCTCACGCGCCTCCCCACCTCGCCCCATCCGGCGCAACAGCTCGGCGCGCGTGGCGTGGTACGCGTGATAGCCGTCCAGCGGCAGCCCGTCCACCTCGGCCAGCGCGACCTGCGGCCCGTCCAGTTCGGCGACCGCCACGGCCCGGTTGAGCCGCACGATCGGCGACGGGTCGACGCGTACCAAATGGTCGTAGAGCGCGGCGACCTGCGCCCAGTCGGTGTCCCGCGCGTCGCGGGCGTCGGTGTGGACGGCGTTGACCGCGGCGAGGATCTGGTAGCGGCCCGGCGGCCGGCCGGCGGCGATGCACGCGCGGACCAGGGCGTGCCCCTCGGCGACGAGCTGGCGGTTCCAGGCGCTTCGGTCCTGCTCGGCGAGGACGACGAGTTCGCCTGTCGCGGACACCCGGGCGGGCCGGCGGGCCTCGGTGAGCAGCATCAGCGCCAGGAGACCGGTGGCCTCGTGGTCGTCGGGCAGCAGCGTACGGACCAGCCGGGTGAGCCGGATCGCCTCGGCGGTCAGGTCCGCACGCACCGCCTCCTTGCCGGGATCGGACGCGAGGTAGCCCTCGTTGAAGATCAGGTACAGGACGGCGAGCACGCCGCTGACCCGGGCCGGCAGGTCGTCGCGGGACGGCACCCGGTACGGGATCCCGGCCGCCTTGATCTTCGTCTTGGCCCGCGTGATCCGCCTGCTCATGGCGGCTTCCTGGACGAGGTACGCCCGCGCGATCTCCGGCACGGTGAGCCCGCCGACCAGGCGCAGCGTCAACGCCACCCGCGCCTCCATGGCCAGCGCCGGGTGGCAGCAGGTGAAGATCAGCCGGAGCCGGTCGTCGTCGATGACACCGAGCGGTTCCGGGACGTCGGCCAGCATGAGCGCCTCCCGGTGCTTGTCCTCCCGCCGGCTCTCGCGCCGGATCCGGTCGACGGCCCGCCGGTACGCGGTGGTGGTGAGCCACGCGCCGGGGTTCGGCGGTACGCCGTCGGCCGACCACCGCTCGACGGCGGCGGCGAACGCCTCGGCGGTCATCTCCTCGGCCACGTCGAGATCGCCGATGCGCCGGGCGAGCGTGGCGACGACCCGGGCCCACTCCTCGCGGTGGACCCGGGTGAGCGCCTCGCCGACGTCGATCACGCGCCCAGGAACGGCCGCAGCTCGACTCGCCTGTTGCACCGCTGCGACGCCAGTGCGGCGAGCGGGAGCGCAACGTCGAAGTCCGGTGCCTCGATGACCCAGAACCCGCCGACGTACTCCTTCGTCTCCAGGTAGGGCCCGTCGGTGAGCAGTGGACTCCCGTCTCGCGCGTCCACGACGGTGGCGGTCTCCGGCGCCGCGAGGCCACCGGCGAAGACCCAGTGGCCGTCGGCTCGCAGCCGCTCGTTGAACTCACCGATCGCGGCCATCTCCGCGTCGGTGGCCGAGCCCGTGGTGTCGTCGAGTACGGAGATCAGGTACTGCGCCATCGGCTCCTCTTTCACTCTGGTCGACCGCCGCCCGGGCCGCCGTCACCCCGGCTACGAACGCCGCCGCCCCGATCCGACAACCGTGCAAGGCGAGTATCGGGCGCGATGCTGCGCGACCGTTGCCGCGCCCGTACTTTGGGCATCGGTCGCGTCACTCGTCGAGCGCGCCGAGATACCCCACAATCCGTCGCACACATGTTCCATCCACAGCCTGTGGACGCCGAGAGGACCGGATGAGTTACCAGCTCAGCGCCGTGGTCGCCGACGTCGAGCTGCTTCGCGAGCAGACCGCCGACCTGGACCACGCGGTGCTCGCCGCGCTCCGCCAGGACTTCGCGCTGCTGCCGGTCACCCCGCAGCTGGTGCAGGAGCTGACCGGCGGCCTGCCGGACTACGCCACCGACGAGCCGCGTGCCGAGCGTCCGTTCCGGCTGGTGCTCTCGCCGCCGCTGGCGGACGTGCTGGCCCGCTGGTCGAGGGGCGGCCCGGTGGCGTACCTGGAGGCGGAGTTCGCGGGCGGGCTCGGCCACCAGTCGGCGGTCGTCTGGCTCGGCGGCGAGGTGAGCTGGGGGCCGCGTTACGACGCCGCGCTGGACCGGCCGCGGTCCGAGTGGCCGATCAACACCGCGCTGGCCCGGCTGGGCGCGGAGCCGGGCGCGTGGATCGACCCGTTCGCCGAGCTGGGCCTGCACCTGGAGCGCGACACGGACGGCTGGCTGACGCACGGCCGGCGCGGACTGTCCGCCGACTACTGGGACGAGCTGGCTGACGAGTGGGAACTGCGCCAATCCGACCAACAACAGCAACCTCATCGCCCTGGTCCCGTTGGTGACTGGGGGATTGCATGAAACTACGACAATTCGGCTTTATTGCCGCACTGCTTGCTGCCGCGTCCGCAGCCGGCAGCGGCGTTCATCCACAATGGCCGCCCCGTCCGGTCGGCGCCGCCCAGGTGGTCAGTCTGGAGGGTCTGCGCAACGCGGAGTTCGGCGACACCGAGGCGGACCTGACCCGGCGCGGCGTGCTGCGCGCCGACGAGGCGGCCTGCGGGCCCGCGCTCGTCGGGCACGGTTCGGTCAGCCCGATCTTCGTCGACGACCGGCTCGTCCTGCTCTGGCTCGACGACCCGATGAGCACGCCCGAGGGCGTCAGCGCCGGGACACCGGTGGGCGAGGTCCGCGCCGCGTACCCCGGCGCCGTCGACCTGCCGGCGCCGCCCGGCAGTCACCGCTTCGCCGGACTGCTCGCCCGCGACGGCGACCGCGCGTACCTGTTCCTGCACGACGGCGTCACCGTCCGCGAGATCATCGCCGGGTACGCGGACTGGGCCCGCCGCCTCTTCGACGAGGGTTACGGCCCCTGCTGATCGAGCGACAAGCACGACCCGCAAGCCGATTGTTGGCGGTCGATCCACATGCGATCATCTCGTCGCTCGCGCAGATCGCGCGACGTCTACGGGGGAGTCCGCATGCGTACAGTCGTGCCCGATCCATGGTGGAGACACCTGGCGAAGTGGGCGGCAGTGGCCGCCATGAGCATCACCGCGGGAGGTCTGCTGGCCGGCCCGGCAACCGCCGCCCCGGCGGCGGAGCCGTCGCCGCGACCCGCCGCGACGACCGAATCCGCACGCCCCGCCGCGGCGCCGTCGACCCCGGCGGCGCCCACCACCACCGCCGCTCCCGCCCCGGACCGCAGGGCCAAAGCATCGGCGACGGCCACCAGCGGCACCGTGACCTGCGGCGGCAAGCTTTCGCTCGGCCAGGTCAAGAACTGCGCCTCGATCACCGGTGACACGAAGCAGACGTGGAAGGTCACCTCGACCGTCGACCAGGACACCCTCTTCATCCGCCTCCGCGAGGTGTCCGGTGACGGAGTCGGCGCCCAGGTCCACGGACCCGACGGCGTCCGCGCCTGCTTCGCCGGCTCGTACCTGACGGACTGCCGGCTGGGCGCCGCGGGCACCTACACGATCACGGTTTCCCTCACCTACAACACGGGCCAGGGCGCCTACTCGCTGTCCGCCGAGTCGATGCGGACGCCCTCCACCTGCGCCACCCTGTCGGAGAGCTTCTTCTCCTTCGCCTCGGCCGGTCGCAGCGGCACGCTGCCCGCCGGCCTGGCCGCCCGCTGCATCACGTTCACCCAGCCCACCGGCACGGTCCTGCACCTGGCCGATCCGGGCGGCGGCGGGAGCATCGAGGGCTCGATCCTGGACGGGCAGTTCCAGCCGCTCTGCACGGTGCGATACACCACGGAGTGCACGCTCGGCGAGCCCGGGCCGTACCGGCTCTTCCTGCAGCAGAGCTACGGCGACAAGGCGACCTACACGCTCAAGATGCCGCGGATCTCGAGGGCGGTCGGCTGCCCGGCCCTGCCGCTGGCCGCGTTCGGTGACCCCGGAACGGCGGTCGGCACCGGGAGTGTGCCGCCGAGCGAGGGCATCAGCTGCCAGGCACTGCGGGTCGCCACCCCGGGCCCGCTGGTCGTCCGCTTCGACCAGTACGCGAATCAGCACCTCTACTGGCGTGTGTTCGACGACGCCGGCCGGGAGGTGTGCGGAGAGTACGAGTCCTGGCGTTCCTGTGCGGTGCCCGCGGCCGGCCCGTACACGCTGCTGGCCCAGAACTCGAACTGGGAGCCGGTCACCTACCGGGTCGCGGTGACCCGCCTCGACGGGACCGCGGGCTGCGCCGCCCTCACCGGGACGACCTGGACGCAGCCCACGCTGACCGTGCACCAGACCTCGCCGGTGCAGACCAACTGCCAGCCGTTCCAGGGCGAGGCCGGTGACCGGGTCATGGTCTACCGGGCGCCGGACCGGTACAACGACGTCTTCTCCTGGCTGGTCGACGCGCAGGGCGCCGTGCTCTGCACCGCCTACTCGGAGAGCGACGGCTGTGTCCTGCCGTCGACCGGCACCTTCCGGGTCGTCTCGCACCTCTCCCGGTGGGAGCCCGACGACACCGACCTGACCTACCGGATGCAGGTGCGCGACCTCAACGATCCGACCGGCTGCCCGACGGTCACGCCCGGCGCCTACAACGCCGCGCCGGCCGGCTCGCTCGCCGGCGTCCGCTGCCGCGTCCTGGACCTGCCCGAGGGCACGTTCCGCGTCAAGGCGGTCGGCGAGGACAACTACCGGCAGTACGCGAACGTCTACGACGGTGACGGCCACCGGCTGTGCACGGACGAGTGGTGCCAGGTTCCCGCCGCCGGCCGGTACACGCTGGTGCTCAGCGGCGGCGTCCCGGGCGCGGTGATCGACGACAGTCTGCGGTACCACCTCGCGGTGCTGCCCTGGATGCCGTCCGACTGCCGGCCGGTGTCCGACAACGGCTGGCAGGACGCGCCGGTGCGAGGGCGGCTCGCCACTCCCGCACAGTTCGACTGCCTGGAGCTGAGCAGCCCTGCCGGCGCTGTTCTCACCGGACTGTTCCCGGGCGACGCCACGGGAGCCGGCCGGCCGGAGATGAGGGTGTTCGACTCCACCGGCGCCTGGGTGTGCGACGAGTACTCGCTGCGGCAGTACCACTGCGAGCTGACCGGCCAGGCCCCGTTCCGCGTCGTACTCAACTCGGGCAACGGCGACGCGGACGGGCCGTACTCCCTCGCGTTCGCCCGCACCGACGGCCCGCCCGCCTGCCCGACGCTGACGGCGGGTACGACGGGCACTACCGTGACGACGAGCGCCGACCGCTTCGGGGTCTGCCTCTCGATCCCGGCCGACGAGCGGGGCGCCACCGAGTCGATCACCTGGAAGCGGACCGGCGGCACCGGTGACGCCCGCCTGTCGGTGTTCGACTCGGCCGGGCGCCGGTACTGCGGACCGACCGGGTACGCGGTCGAGCGGACGGTCTCCTGCCCGCTGCCCGCCGGCCCGGTAACGGTGGTCCTGGAGGCGGACGCCGTCGACGCCACGTACCAGCTCACCCACCGGGACGCGAGCCAGCCTGCGGGCTGACCGGCGACCCGACGCGGAACGCCCGGTCGATCCTCGCGGATCGACCGGGCGTTCTCGCTGTTCACGAGCGGTGGCGGAGGGATTTGAACCCTCGGAGGGCGTAAACCCTCACACGCTTTCGAGGCGTGCTCCTTAGGCCGCTCGGACACGCCACCGCCGACGAGGGTACAGGACCACCGGCTTGGACGCCGAACCGGTATCCCTCGGCCCGGCCTGGCAGGATCTTTGCCATGAGTACGCACATCGGCGCTGAGCCGGGAGAGATCGCCGAGCGGGTCCTGATGCCGGGCGACCCGCTGCGGGCCAAGTGGATCGCGGAGACCTACCTGGAGGGGGCCCGCTGCTACACGACGGTGCGCGGCATGCTGGGCTTCGCCGGGCGGTGGAACGGCGTTGACGTGTCCGTCCAGGGCTCCGGCATGGGCATGCCGTCCGCCTCGATCTACGCCCACGAACTGGTGAACGAGTACGGCGTGAAGTCGCTGATCCGGGTCGGCTCCTGCGGGGCCCTGACCGAGGATCTGCAGCTGCGCGACGTGGTGGCGGCGATCGGCTCGTCCACCGACTCGAACATGAACCGGATGCGATTCGACGGGCTGATCGACTACGCCCCGGTGGCCGACTTCGGGCTGCTGCGTACCTCGGTCGAGGTGGCCGAGCGGCGCGGCATCAGCATGCGGGTGGGGCCGATCCTGGCGGCGGACGCCTTCTACACCGACCGGCCGGACCTGTACGACAGGCTCGCCGACTACGGCGTGCTGGCGGTGGAGATGGAGTCGGCGGCGCTCTACACGATCGCGGCGCGCTTCAAGGCCCGCGCGCTCACCATCCTGACCGTCAGCGACCACATCAAGACCGGCGAGAAGACCACGTCGCAGGAGCGTGAGCAGACCTTCGGCCAGATGGTGGAGATCGCCCTGGACACCATCATCGCCTGACCCTGATCGATCCTGGACCGCCCTGTCGCCGCGAGGTGGCGGGGCGGTTCGCGTTACCCGCGTCACAAAAATAAATACGACCGGTCGTGCTTATTTCCTCTACGCTGACCGCATGACCTCCGACGGCCGCGTCGCCCGTGGCGACCGCACCCGCACCGCGGTGCTGGACACCGCCGTGGCGCTGGCCACCGAGGTCGGCCTGCACGGCCTCTCCCTGGCCCAGCTCGCCGACCGGCTGGAGGTGAGCAAGTCCGGCCTCTTCGCGCACTGGCGATCCAAGGAGGCGCTGCAACTCGCCACCGTCGACCGGGCCGTCGCGCAGTGGCAGGAGCGGATCCTCGCACCCGCCCTGCACGCCCCACCGGGTGTCCGCCGGCTGCGCGCGCTGCACGAGGCCCGCATCGACTTCTACGCCGCCCGGGTACTGCCCGGCGGCTGCTTCTTCGCCAACACCGAGTTCGAGTACAACGCCCGTCCCGGCCCGGTCCGGGACCGGCTCGCCGAGGCGTTCGGCAGGTGGACCGCGCTCCTCGAACGCCTCGTCCAGGAGGCCGTCGACCTCGGCGAACTTCCCGCCG
The DNA here is from genome assembly GCF_008868145.1 of Micromonospora sp. AMSO1212t. Taxonomy (NCBI): domain Bacteria; kingdom Bacillati; phylum Actinomycetota; class Actinomycetes; order Micromonosporales; family Micromonosporaceae; genus Micromonospora; species Micromonospora sp. AMSO1212t. The sequence goes on along the minus strand of NZ_WBKS01000024.1, from coordinate 27,316 downwards.
ACCTGGACGTGCCACTGCTGGCGTACGAGATCGACGCGCTGGGGATCAGCGCGGCGATGCGGTCCCGGCTGCTCGACCCGGACGCCACCTACCGGCATGCCCGCCAGGGCCTGCTGAACCGGCTGCGGGCGCTGTGCCCGGATCCGACCCTGCTACCGGAAGGCCAGTCATGAGCCACGCCACCGTCGACCGGCAGGCCGCCGAGTTCGGGCACGTCGCGCACGTGCCGGTGCACTTCGACGACCTCGACGCCATGGGCCTGCTGCACAACGCCCGCTACGCGGTGCTGCTGGAGCGCGCACTCACGCCCTACTGGGCCGAGCGCGGCGTCGTCTTCCGCGGCGACGTGCACGCCGCCCCCGACGTGTTCCACGCGGTCCGCGAGTTCACCATCACCTACCAGGCGCCGATCATCGGCGTCGGCACTGTGGCTGTGCACTTCTGGCTCGAACACTTCGGCACCAGCAGCGCCCGGTACGCCTTCGAGTTCCGCTCGACCGACGGCACCACCGTGCACGCCACCGGCACCCGGTCGATCGTCCGGCTGGACCCGGCCACGCTGCGCCCGACCGCCTGGACCGAGGTCGGCCGCGCAATCGCCGCGACGCTGCTGCGCCCTGCGCCGGCAAGCGCCTGAGCCCTCAGCGGAAGAACGCGCGCAGCAGCGCCGCGCTCTCGCGTTCCAGCACGCCGCCGTACACCTCCGGGCGGTGCGTGACGCGGCGGTCGCGCAGCACGTCCCAGAGCGACCCGACCGCGCCGGTCTTCGGTTCCCAGGCGCCGAACACCACTGTCGAGACGCGGGCCAGCGCTATCGCGCCCGCGCACATGGTGCACGGCTCCAGCGTCACGACGAGCGTGCAGTCGTCGAGCCGCCACCGGCCCAGCCGGTGCGCGGCCCGGCGCAGCGCCAGCACCTCGGCGTGCGCGGTCGGGTCGCCGGTCAGCTCCCGCTCGTTGCGCCCGATCGCCAGTTCGGCGCCGTCGGGGCCGTAGAGCACCGCGCCGACCGGCACGTCGTCGGCGTCGGGGGTGGCGTCGTCCGGGCCGGTCACCGCGACCTCCAGGGCCCGGCGCATCCACAGCTCGTGCCGCTGCCGGCGGCCGACCGCGCCCGGGTCGGCGAGCGCCTCGTCCGCGCCCGGGCCGGCGCTCGCGGCCCGGCCGGGCGTGGGCTGCCCCGGCCGTACGGTCTCCAGCGCCGGATCGGTCGCGTCGGCGGGTTCGGCGGCGCCGGGCGTCAGGGAGTCCCCGGGCTCAGACCTCACGCAGCTCCTCGACCTCGTCCACGCAGCCGAGCACCTGGCAGATCTCGGCGGTCACGTCGGCCGGCATGGCGCCCTCGTGCGCGCAGAGCGCCAGCAGCTTCTGCGCCGGAATGCCCAGGTCGGCGAGCAGGTCCGCGTCGCCCACCGGGTCGGCCTCCGGGTCCACAGCGGGCTGCTCGGTGTCGTCGTCGCCGGAGGCGCGCGGCTCGTCGACCTCCTCCAGGCCGGTCACCGAGGTCTTCAGGTCACCGACGAGCAGCGCGCCCAGCCGGGACTCCTCCGCGTACGCCGAGTCCGAGCCGAAGACCCGCAGGTCCTCCCCCTCGTCCAGGCGCAGGACGACCAGGTACGTGTCGTCGGCCTCGACGAACAGCAGTGAGAGGTCGGCGTCCGGCTCGACGTCGCGCAGCCGGTCGGCCACCTCCTCGATGTCGGTGACGCCCCGCAGGCTCACCTCACTCGCGGTCCAGCCGCCGTCGACGCGCGCCACGGCAGCAGCGAAGTACGACACGGTCCCCCCAAATTGGCCTCGGCAGCACGCCGACACGTCACGCGATGCACGTTAACCGGTCGGGTCGGCAGGCGAGCGGTCAACGCCCCGTATGGGCCGGCCGTTCCTGAAGAGAAATCCGGTCAGCCGACGACGCGCCGGCGGGTGGCGATCAGTTGGCGCAGCCGCTCGGTGCGGACCCGCTGCGGCCGCTGGCGCTGCTGTACCGCGCGGGCACCGGCCAACTCGGCGAGGAGTTGCAGGCGACGGCGGCTCCGCTCGGGGTCGAGCCGCGGCGGTGTGGTCCAGGCCATACCGCGAGGGTGGACCGTCCTCAGGCGTACGTCAAGGTGGCCTTCGCTACGCAGCGAAACCGGCACCGAAGGTCACCAGAGCGGCCAGTCCCCGGTCTGCGCCCACCGGGTAGCGACGATCGCGGCGGCGATGCTCCAGCCACCCGCGGTGACGATCGCGACGCCCGTCGCCACCCCCCGGTCGCCGTGGCGGACCAGCACCGCGGCGGCCAGCCACGCCAGGCCGCCGGCCAGCAGCGTCCACCAGGCGTAACCGGCCACGCCGCCGCCGACCAGCCCGAACAACAGCAACCAGGCGAACGCGACGAGCGCGCCGACCGCGACACCGGCGCCGGTGATCGGGTACGGCTCGCGGTAGCTGGGCCGCATCGACGTGCTCGACGGAAACAGCCCCGAGGGCGTACGCGGCGGTGGCGGGAACGCCCCCGGACCGGTCCCCTCGGGTCCGCCGTGCCATCCGTGCGTCACCGCCGCCCCCTTTCCCGGACCGTCCGTCCCGCGTTCGGCATTCGTCCCTACGGTAGTGGTCTGTCAGGATGACCGGATGCGCTCGCCATCGATCGGACGCCGCACGCTGCCGGCGTACCCGGTCCTGCTGCTCGTCGCGGCGCTCGCCGCCGGGTGCGGCGCCCCCGCCGGGCGCGCCGACAGGTGGCAGGAACCGAGCCCGGTCGCGACGGCCGCGCAGCCCGCCGAGCCGACCCCGCCGGCCGCCTCCTCGTCGGCGGCGGCGTCGCCGGCGCGCACCGATGTGAAGCGGGTCTTCCCGGTACGGGCCGGCAACGTCGACTACCACCCGACGCACGGCGGCTACCCGGGCACCGACGTGTTCGCCGACTGCGGGGAGCCGGTGGTGGCGGTCACCGACGGCGTGGTCCTGGAGGTGAGCCGCGTCGACCGGTTCGACAAGCGCGGGCCGCTGGGCCCGAACAACGGCGGGCTCTCCGTCTCGCTGCTCGGCGACGACGGGGTGCGCTACTACGGCTCGCACCTGAGCGCGATCACGGCCGGCGTCGAGGCCGGGGTACGGGTGCGCGCCGGGCAGCAGCTCGGCAAGGTGGGCCGCACCGGCAACGCCAACAACGTCTGCCACCTGCACTTCGGCCTGTCCCCGAAGTGCACCGGCGCCGACGACTGGTGGATTCGCCGGGGCGTGGTCTGGCCGGCTCCGTATCTGAACTCCTGGCGCAAGGGCGGCAACCGCTCGCCGGTCGCCGAGGTCACCGCCTGGCAGCGCAAGCACGGCTGCCCGGCCTCGCCCGGCCGGTCCACCCGCGGCGGCTGACCGACTCGCGCCGCGGGGACACGCGGCGGACGGCGTATGCGCGTAGGTTCCAGGGCATGAGTGCCCGGGATCCCATCGCCGACCTGCGCCGGATCGCGTTCCTGCTGGAACGGGCGAACGAGGCCACCTACCGGGTCCGGGCGTTCCGTTCGGCGGCGAAGACGCTCGGCGCGCTGCCCGCCGCCGAGGTGGCCGAGCGGGCCCGTACCGGCAAGCTGACCGAGCTTTCCGGCGTCGGTGACGTGACCGCCCGTTGCGTGGCCGAGTCGCTGGCCGGCGAGGAACCCGTCTACCTGCGCCGGCTCCTCGCCACCGAGGGCACCGACCTGGACGAGGCGGCGGCGAAGCTGCGGGACGCGCTGCGCGGCGACTGCCACACCCACTCGGACTGGTCAGACGGCGGCTCGCCGATCGAGGAGATGGCGCTGGCGGCGGTCGAGCTGGGTCACGAGTACCTGGTGCTCACCGACCACTCGCCGCGGCTCACCGTGGCGCGGGGTCTGACCGCGGAGCGGCTGCGCAAGCAGCTCGACCACGTCGCCGCCGTCAACGAGGCGCTGCCGAAGGGCTTCCGCCTCCTCACCGGCATCGAGGTCGACATCCTCGCCGACGGCTCGCTCGACCAGGACGAGGACCTGCTGGCCCGCCTCGACGTGGTGGTCGGCTCGGTGCACAGCGGCCTCAACGACGACCGGGCGAAGATGACCCGCCGGATGCTGACCGCGATCGCCAACCCGCACCTGGACATCCTCGGTCACTGCACCGGCCGGATGGTCTCCTCCCGGCCCGCCGGGGTGACCGGGCCCGGCGACCGGGGGCACCGGGCGCGTACCCGCAAGGAGAGCGAGTTCGACGCGGACGCCGTCTTCGCCGCCTGCGCCGAGCACGACGTGGCCGTCGAGATCAACTCCCGGCCGGAGCGGCAGGACCCGCCGAAGCGGCTGATCCGCCTCGCGCTGGAGGCCGGGTGCAGGTTCGCGATCGACACCGACGCGCACGCGCCGGGCCAGCTCGACTGGCAGCGCTTCGGCTGCGAGCGGGCCGCGCTGTGCGGCGTACCGGCGAAGCGGGTGGTGAACACCTGGACGGCCGACCGCCTGGTGAAGTGGACGGCCGGCCGCAGCTGAGCGTCAGCCCTGGGCGGCCGGCTCGGCGGCGCGTACGGCGGGCGCCACCGCCTCCGGGCGTGGACGGCGCCGCCCGAACAGACCCTGGGCGACCGCCACGCCGACGAGCACCACGAACGCGCCCACCGGCTGGTGCCAGTTCATTCGCTCACCGAGCACCACCGCGCCGACGAGCACCGCGAACACCGGGATCAGGTACGTCACTGTGGACGCCGTGCTCGCCCCGGCCAGCCGGATGTTGCGCATGTTGATCACGAAGGCGAGCCCGGTGCCGAGCGCGCCGAGCGCCAGCACGCTCACCGCCACGCGCGGGGAGAGGCCGATCGGCGACGGCGGCGTACCGACGAACGGCGCGACCAGCGCGAGCTGCGCGGTCGCCACCAGCAGCTGGGCCGCCGACAGCGACAGGCCGGAGTACGCGCTGCCCGCGACGAACTTCTTCTGGTACGGAATCGCCAGCCCGTAGCAGGCCGCCGCGCCGAAGCACATGAGCTGGCCGACGAAGTGGGCGCCGCCCACGCCCTCCCAGACGCCGAGCACCACGAGCACGCCGACGAAGCCCAGCCCCAGCCCGATCGCACGCCGGGCGGTCAGCCGCTCGGTCCGGAACACCAGCACCGCCAGCGGCAGCACGATCAGCGGCGTGGTGGCGTTCCAGATGCCGGCGAGCATCGACTCGACCCGCTGCTCGCCGTAGCCGAACAGCGTGAACGGCACCGCGACGCCGAACGCGGCCACCACGAGCATGTGCGCCCACACCCGGGGGTCGCGGGGCAGCCGGTCGCGCAGCACGGCCAGCACCACGAGCAGCGTCAGGGCGCCGGTGGCCACCCGGTAGAGGGTGAGGTGCACGGGGTGCAGCTCGGTCACGCCGATCTTGATGAACAGGAAGCTGGAACCCCAGATGGCGGCGAGCGCGACGAACCCGGGCAGCCAGCTCCGTACCGGCGCGCGGTCAGGAGTGATCTCGACGTTCACCCCTGACACTCTGCCGCAGAGGTACGACGAAGTCGCGCGGTATTCCGGATGCGGGGTCACGTAGGGTCGCCTGGTGGGACGAATCGATGACCTCGCCAACCGGTACGTGGCCGAGTGGGCTCCGCTGAGCCCGACCGGCGCCACCTACGTCGGCATCGCCGGCTACGACGACCAGCTCGACGACCTGTCGCCCGAGGGTTACGCGGCCCGCGCCGAGCTGGCCCGCCGCACGCTCGGCGAACTCGACGTGACCGAGCCGGAGACCGAGGCGGAGCGGACCGCCCAGGAGGCCATGCAGGAGCGCCTCGGCCTGGAGCTGGCCCGCCACGACGCGGGCGAGACCGGCAGCGAGGTCAACGTGATCGCGAGCGGGCTGCACGAGATCCGGATGGTCTTCGACCTGATGCCGACCGACGGCGAACAGGCCCGGGCGAACGTGGCCGCCCGGCTCAACCGCTTCGCGTCCGCGCTGGACGGCTACAAGCGCACGCTGCGCGAGGCCGCCGCCGCGGGACGGGTCAGCTCGCGGGTGCAGCTCGTCGAGGTCGCCAAGCAGTGCGACGTCTGGGTCGACCCGGAGGGCGACAACTTCTTCCACGGGCTGGTCGAGCGGATCGACGCCGACGGCGCGCTCGGCGCGGAGCTGCGCAAGGGCGCCGCCGCCGCGACCGCCGCCACCGCCGAGTTCGGGCAGTTCCTGCGCACGGAGCTGGCGCCGGTGGGGCGGGAGAAGCAGGCCGCCGGGCGGGAGCGCTACGAACTGGCCTCGCAGTACTTCCTCGGCGCGAAGGTCGACCTGGACGAGACGTACGCCTGGGGTTTCGCCGAGCTGGCCCGGCTGGAGGCCGAGATGCGGGCGGTGGCCGCGCGGATCGCCGGGCGTGGCGCCTCGGTCGACGACGCGGTACGCGTTCTCGACGCGGACCCGGCGCGGACGGTACGCGGCAAGGAGGCGTTCCGGGACTGGATGCAGGCGCTCGCCGACAAGGCGGTCACCGAGCTGAACGGCACCCACTTCGACATCCCCGAGCAGGTGCGCCGGATCGAGTGCTGCCTCGCGCCGACGAGCGACGGCGCCATCTACTACACCGGTCCGAGCGAGGACTTCTCCCGCCCGGGACGGATGTGGTGGGCGGTGCCGCAGGGCATCACCGACTTCTCCACCTGGCGCGAGGTGACCACCGTCTACCACGAGGGCGTGCCGGGTCACCACCTCCAGGTCGCCCAGACCGCCGTCCGGGCCGACCTGCTCAACCGCTGGCAGCGGCTGCTGTGCTGGGTCTCCGGGCACGGCGAGGGCTGGGCGCTCTACTCGGAGCGGCTGATGGACGAGCTGGGCTACCTCGACGACCCGGGTGACCGGCTCGGCATGCTCGACGGGCAGGCGCTGCGCGCGGCCCGGGTCATCGTGGACATCGGCATGCACCTGGAGCTGGAGATCCCGAAGGACAACCCGTTCGGCTTCCACCCGGGCGAGCGGTGGACGCCGGAGCTGGGCTGGGAGTTCATGCGGGCGCACTGCCGGGTGCCGGACGAGAACCTGCGCTTCGAGTTGAACCGCTACCTGGGCTGGCCCGGGCAGGCGCCGTCGTACAAGGTGGGCGAGCGGATCTGGTTGCAGGCCCGGGAGGACGCGAAGGCCCGCAAGGGCGCCGACTTCGACCTCAAGGAGTTCCACCGCCAGGCGCTCGACCTGGGTTCGCTGGGGCTCGACCCGCTGCGCAAGGCGCTGGCCCGGATCTGAGCCGTGGTCCGGGTGCCGGCGGTGCGTCCGCCGGCACCCGTCGCCCTACGCGCCGAGGGTCAACCGCAGCGGCTCGCCGGTCAACGTGTCGCTGGTGACGTACGCCAGGTCGATGACCGGGTCGGTGAACGTCACCTTGAAGGGCAGCGTGACCGGCAGCCCGTCCGGGAACGGCAGGTCCGGGGTCAGCGTCAGCTTGATGCCGGCGAGCTTGCCGACGAACCGGGTGCAGTAGAACGCGACGTCGTCGCGGACGACGAGCTGAGGGGTCACGTACCGCTGGGTGCGACCGCGTGGACCGTCGGCGACCAGCAGGAAGTCGTCGGTCACCGCCTCCTTCATGCTGAACTTCAGCACCTTGAGCGCGCCCTGCTCGGTCTGCAGGTCGGTGATCCCCTCGAACCGCAGCCCGGTCATGGCCACCTTGGAGCCGGTGAGCTTCGACGGCTGCTGGCCCACCTTCGGCAGGCTCGGGTCGGCGGCGATACGCGGCAGCGGCTTGCCCGGTTCCACCTTGCCGGGCTTCGCCGGTTCCTCCTTGCCCGGCTTGCCCGGCGCCGGGCAGTCGGTCGAGCCGGGACGGGTCGTCGGCTTGCTCGTCGGGGCCGCCGACCCGCTCGCGGTCGGTGTGGGCGAGGGCGTCGCGCTCTTGCCGCTGCCGCCCTTGAACAGGTCGCCGATCCCGTCGAAGAAGTCGGTGATGATGTTGCCTTCCCGTGTCGGGCTCGCGCTCGGCGTCGGGGTGGGCGTGGCGGAGGGTGCGCTCGCGCCGGAGGACGGCGTGGCGGGTTTCGACGGGCAGGCGCTCGCGGCGGGCTTGCTCGGGGCGGCCTGCACCGCCCGCGGCTGTACGGCGAGGCCGGCGGTGGCGAGGCCGAGCACCACGAGGACGATGCCGAAGGTGCGCGGGTCCGCCGAACGGCCCGCCCACTCCGGCGGGCCGCCGTCGGATCCGGCCGCCTGCCCGTTCACCGACTGCCGAGGGACCGGCCGCTCCCCGCCCGGCCGCTCGGCAGTCGGCTGCTCGACGGCCGGACGGACGCCGACCGGCACCTCGACGGTCGGCCGCTCGTCCGCGGGCTGCGCGTCCACGGCCGTCTCGGGCTCGTCGTCCACCGTGGTGCCGGGCTCGTCTGTGCCGGGCTCGTCGGTGCCGGGCTCGTCGGTGCCGGGCTCGGCCTCGGCCGCTTCGGCGCCGGCGGGACCGGCCGGCGGGGTCGGCACCCAGGCGAACGCGAGCGCGCTGCCCAGAATGCCGAGCAGCAGGCCGACGAAGAAGCCGCCGAGGTTGAGCCCGATCAGGGAGTAGACGGCGGTGATCGCCGCGACGATCGAGTAGAACAGCCGCTGCGCCGGACTGAGCCAGAGCAGCACCCCGCAGGTCACGAGAATGCCTGGGATCAGCAGGGAGAGCAGGCCGGTGGCGCCGCTGCTGAAGCTCAGGCCGTTGAGGGTCAACCGGGTGGAGGCGAGCATCTCCACCCCGGCCAGGATGATGAACAGGCCGCCCCAGAACGGCCGGCTCCGCTGCCAGCGGCGGAAGGTCCGCCAAGCCCGGGCCGCGGTGCCGAGCCGGGCGTGGGACGGTTCGACGGTTGTCACGTACTCCTCCTGGCGGAGCGGGGACGGGGACGGTGGGGCGGGCCCGCGGTGGTCGGCCACCGCGGGCCGTGCTCAGCTCAGAAGCACTCCTTGCCCTTGGCGTCGTCGCCCACGTTGACCTTGAGCCGGAGCCCGACCAGGTTGAACGTCGAGGAAGTGGTGTAGCGGGACACCTGCTTCAGTTCGCGGATGGTCACCCGGTCGGAGTTCTGGCCGAACGAGCCCCGCTGCGCCGTCGGGTTGAGGTCGCTGGCGTCGCGGCCGATCTGGATGTTGGTGAAGGTGGCGTTGCCCTCGAGCGAGTCCATCGCGATCACGAGGTCCTTGGCCCGGGCGGGGTCCTTGCCCTCACCGGCGTTGATGGTGAGCACCACCGGCAGGCCGGGCAGGTCGGCGCGGACGGACTGGCAGAGCTTGTACAGGTCGGCGCTGCTGATCTCGGCCATCGCGACCGGGCGCGTCGCGCCGGCCTTGCCGTCCTCGCCCTTCTCGCGGACGATGCCGCCGTACTGCTTGAAGCCCTCGCCCTCCAGGCGCTCGGCGCCGATCTTGAACGTCTGCCCGGACACGGTGATGTCGGAGGCGATGGCGCCGGTCGACATGCCGAACAGGATGGCACCGGCGGCGGCCGTGGTGGGCACGATCATGGCGGCGAACCGCCGCCACCGGGTGCGACCCTGGTTGTCGAGCCGATTCTGCACGGGTTCCTCCTCGAACGAATGTGCGCGGCGGCCGGTTCGAACCGGCGGCCCGCGCCGGGCCCGTCCTCTGTTACCGACGGGTAACGATCGAGCCTGATCGTGCACCCGATGCGGTGTAGCTCACAACCCCCCGATTACCCGGCGGTAACACCGAGATGGGACGCGGAGATGACGGGGCGTCACGAAATCCCAGGCCAGGCGGGGCGACGAGGGCGAAATGTCGCGCCAAACCGGGCATAGATGATGGTGAACGCGACGGAAAGTCACTGGATATCTCGCCGTTACAATCGAGTAACGAATGTAAAGTACGGTCGCCCGCATGGGAGATCTTCACGACGGAGGGGTGGACCGCAGTGCGGTCCACCCCTCCGTCGTGCTTCCGGCGTACCGGTCAGCGGCGCTCCACCTCACCGGCGCCCGAGCGCTGGCCCGGCACCGACGGATCGTCGGACCGCCAGTTCGTCGACGCCGGCGGGATCTCGTCGTCGAGCGGGCCACCCACGGGCTCCTGGTCGACGCGGGTGGGCGTCGGGTCGGAGGCCGGCGCGTCCGCGCGGTGTCGGGCGTTGCCGTCGCCCTTGGGCCGGGTCACCAGCCACACGCCCGCGATCAGGGCGATCAGGCCGAGCACAGCGGCGATGATCGGGCCCCAGACACTGATCATGCCGATCTTGAAACGGTTGTCCTTCACCGTCTCGACGCTGCGGCTGATCGTGTCGTCGTTGTAGTTGAAGTCCGCGTCCAGCAGCACGGTCGGGGCGCCGGTGTCCGGACGCAGCTCCTTGTACTGCTGCTCGCGCACCTTGACGTAGGCGCCGGTCACCGGGTCGACCCAGAGCGTACGGGTGTTGCTGTAGACGACCTGGCCGGTGGTCGCGGTCGGCGCGAACTTGCCCAGCAGCGTCTTGACGCTGTCCGCCGGGGTGTTCAGCGGCTCGTTCTCGATCCGCTGCTCGAAGCGGTACGTCTCGACGCCCTTGATCTTCTCGGTGCCGGTGAACCGCGCCGGGAACGTCTTCTTCAGGTCGCGGTCGAACACCTGGTAGTCACGCTTGCCGGTGCCGAACGGGAACTTGTAGATCTGGCCGGAGTAGCGCACGTTGCCGACCGGGGTCTGCTCCGCGCCGGACTCGTTGAGCCACTGCTCGTCCCACGGCGCCGCCGCGCCGGAGATCCGGTACAGCGCCAGCTCGGTGCTGTACTGGCTGATCACATCCTGGTTGTCGCTGCGCTTGACCGTCTGGAAGACGTTCCAGATGACCGCGTCGCCCTTCAGCTCCTTGGGCACGCGGTCCTTGGTGTCCTCCGGCTGCGGGATGACCTCGATGCTGGACACGAGGTCGGCCTGCGGCACCTCGATGCTCACCGCGCCGGCTTCGGACTTGATCTGTAGGAACTTCGCGCCCTTCGCCTCCGCGACGGACGTCGTTGGTTCCAGGTCATAGGGCAGCTTGGTCACGGCAGGGGCCACGTAGAACGGCAGCCCGGCCGCGAAGACCAGCAACAAGACACCTAGCCCGAAGAGCGCGGCGCCCACGCGAAGCTTCACTCATCCTCCTGTAACCTGCCGCCCTACGGTCTGTCGTCCGGGGCACCCGATCCTTAGCATTGGCGGGAGGTTACTCCCCAGTCACCTTCAAAAGCGACCCCCTGGATGTCCAGATGTCCACAGCCACCACGCCAACAACCCCGGAGCCATCGGTAACGGGCCGTCTTCCCGCCCTCGACGCGCTGCGAGCGATCGGCGCGGTGGCGGTCGTCGGTCACCACGTCGGCTTCCAGACCGCCGTCACCATGAACACCACGTGGGGCGGCTGGTTGGCGCGTCTGGACGTGGGCGTGGCGATCTTCTTCGTGCTGTCCGGCTTCCTGCTGTTCCGCCCGTGGGCGCTCAGCGTCGCGACCGGACGGCCGCGGCCCCGCACCAAGCGGTACTTCTGGCGCCGCGCGCTGCGGATCCTGCCCGCGTACTGGCTGGCGGTGGTGGTCTGTTTCGTCGTCCTGCCCGGCAACCACCCGGTGTCGGCGGGTGACTGGCTGCGCCACCTCACGCTCACCCAGATCTACGAAGCCGGCCAGCTCGGGCACGGGCTCAGCCAGACCTGGAGCCTCGCCACCGAGGTCGTCTTCTACCTGCTCCTGCCGCTGATCGCCGTGCTCGCCGTGGGCCGGACGTGGCGTCCCGTCCGCACCGTGCTGCTCGCCTCCTCCGGGGCGTTGCTGACCCTCGCATGGGTCGCCATGATGGGCGCCGGCTGGCTCGACGGCGCGCTGCACACGATGTGGTTCCCCTCGTACGGCGCCTGGTTCGGCGGCGGCATGGCGCTCGCCGCGGCACACGTGGCCCTGCGTACCGGCACCGCGCCGGCCGCCTTCCGCGTGCTCGACGACCTCGCCTCGGCGCCGCTCGCCTGCTGGGCGGCCGCGGTCGCGGTGATGGCGATCGCGACGACGCCGATCGCCGGTCCGCGCGACCTGACCAGCCCGACCGCCACCGAGTTCGGCACCAAACTGGCGCTCTACCTCCTGATCGCCGTCCTGATCACGATCCCGGTGGCGTTCGGCGGGCCGACCCGGGCGAAGGAGGCCTTCAGCAGCGGGTGGGCGCGGTGGATGGGCCACGTGTCGTACGGCCTGTTCCTGTGGCACCCGCTGGTCATCGAGCTGATCTACCTGCTCGACGACCGGCCGCTGTTCACCGGCGGATTCGTCAACACCTTCGCCCTGACCATGGTCTTCGGCCTGGCGTACGCCGCGGTCAGCTACTACGGCGTCGAGCGCCCCCTCCAGACGCTCGGCACGCAGAGCCGCCGCCGGCCGACCGGGCGTGGGCCGGCATCCGGGACATCAGCCGTCCCGGCCACCACACCGGACGTCGCGGCGCCCGCCTAGCTGTCACGCACCGCTCACCTTCCGTGACCCGGCACCGGCCGGACGGCCGACGCCGCCGGTCGGGGCATTGCCGGGCGCAGGCCCAGCCCTTAATGTGACGCGCACCGCTAAATTACTTGAGAGTAGGGTTCGCGTGGAGCGTCGCTTCGGCATGCCCGGACACGTGCTGTTCCTCAACTGGCGAGACACTCGCAACCCCGAGGGCGGCGGTTCCGAGGTGTACGTGGAACGGATCGCCGCCGAGCTGGTGGCGCGCGGATTCCGCGCCACCCTGTTCTGCGCCGCGCACCGCGAAGCCCCCGCCGACGAGGTCAACGACGAGGGCATCCGGTTCGTCCGGCGCGGCGGCCGGCACACCGTCTACCTCTGGGCCGCGCTCTGCTACCTGGCCGGGGCGTTCGGCCTCGGCCCGCTCGCCGCGCGGCGGGGCGGCCGGCCGGACATCCTCGTCGACGTCTGCAACGGCCTGCCGTTCCTCTCCCCGCTCTGGGCCCGGCGCCCGGTGGTCAAGCTGATCCACCACGTGCACCGCGAGCAGTGGCCGGTGGTCCTGCCGCAGTGGGCCGCCCGGTTCGGCTGGTGGGTCGAGTCGTCGCTGGCGGTACGCGTCTACCGGCGCTGCCGGTACGTCACCGTGTCCGAGGCGACCCGGCGTGAACTCGCCACCCTCGGCGTACCGCCGGAGCAGGTCTCGGTGGTCTACAACGGCACGCCGGAGCTGCCCCGAACCGACGCCGAGCGCGCCCCGTTCCCGCTGCTCGTGACGCTCAACCGCCTGGTGCCGCACAAGCGGGTGGAGGTGGCGCTGCGCGCGGTCGCGGCGCTCGCCGACGAGCTGCCCCAGCTCCGGCTTGTGGTTGCCGGGCAGGGCTGGTGGGAGTCGCACCTGCGCGAGGTCGCCGACGAGCTGGACATCACCGACCGGGTGGACTTCCGGGGCTTCGTGACGGAGGAGGAGAAGGCCGCGCTGCTCGCCTCGGCCTGGGTCGCCCTGACGCCGTCGCTCAAGGAGGGCTGGGGGCTGACGATCGTGGAGGCCGGCGCTGCGGGTACACCGACAGTGGCGTTCCGGGAGGCGGGTGGCGTCGCGGAGGCGGTGGTCGACGGGCGTACCGGCCTGCTGGCCGACGACATCGACGACTACCTGGCGAAGGTGCGCGCGCTGCTGCACGACGACGAGATGCGTCAGGAGATGGGCGCCCAGGCCCGGCGGCACGCGGCGAACTTCACCTGGCCGGTGGCGGGGGAACGCTTCGCGACCCTGCTGGAGACTGCGGACTCGCCCCGCCCGGTCCAGCGGCGGGGCGACCCGTCCTACCTGTTGCCGTAGACCTCGGGGGCGTACGGGTCCTGCTTCCCGGCCCGCTTGGCCGCCTCCGTGGCGTTACGCGCCTCGGTCGCGGCCTCCTCCGCCGTGGCGGTCGCGGCGGCCGAGAGCCCGCCGAGGGCCAGGACCCCGAGCAACGCCGCCACCAGGCCGGACACGACAAGGGTCAAAGCTCTACGCATGCCATTCCTCCGATGGTGAGACGTGCGAGCGGACGTTACCACGCAGTAGCTCGCCGGCGTAGGGTCGAAAAGGCGGCAGCCATGACCGCCAGAACGGCAGTTCCGCACGCGAGCACGACCAGCCAGCGGCTCGCTCCGGCCCGCGGCGGCGAATCCGAGGCGGCCGGGTTCCGGTAGAGGCTCAGCGACTCCCCCTCGTACCGGAGGTCGAGACCGGCCAGGACGGCCGGGTCCACTGTGCTCGGTGTGCCGTGCTGCACCACCACCCAGCGCACGCCGGTGGCCGAGACCGGCCGCCCCTCGGCAAGCACCCGGCGCACCTCGCGCAGGCGCGGATTCTCGCCGGCCACCGCGACGTCGTCGACCACGAGCGTGTCGTCGGTGAGCACGGTTCCCGGCAGATAGCGGGGCGCCGGGTCCAGCACCACCCGGCCCGGGTTCCACGGATAGGCCCGGTAGGTGGTCAGCGGCAGGGCGAGGATCTCACCGGGATCGTCGGGCAGGCGCTCGGCGACCGCCCGCCAGTCCGCCGGGTAGCGCACCGGACTGATCCGGCCGGCCCCGCCGAACGCCAGGTCCGGCATCGCGGCCACCGGCAGGAGCAGCAGCCCGGCCAGCACGATCCCGCCCACCTCGCGGTCGATCCGGGCAACCAGCCGTTCGGCGCCGAGCGCCGCGCACACCACCAGCACGAGGGCGTACGGCGCGAGGAACTTCTGCCCGTCGCGGAGCAGCCCCGCCCCGGGCACGTGCGCCACCGCCCAGCTCAGCGCCGCGTTGCCGCCGGGCAGCACGGCGAGGGCGGCCAGCAGGTACGCGCCGCCGGCCAGCACGCCCAGCCGTACCGCCGCGCCCGCCGGCAGCCGACGCCGCAACAGGCCGGCGCCGACCACGGCCAGCACCACGAGCACCACTGTCGCCAGCGGGGCCAGCGTGGCGGACCGGCTGGCCGGAGTGGCCTGCACGTTCCAGATGCCGCCGGTGCCCGCGAGCGCCACCAGCGGGCCCGCCCAGTTCTCTGCGCGCGCCGCGAACGCCGCCACGCCGGCCGGGTCGGACGTGCCGCCCGCGCCGGTGACCAGGGCCGCCACGATCCACGGGGCGTTGAGCAGCGCGACACCGCCCACCGCGACCGCGGACAGCCGGAGCCGCGCCCGGTCCGTCGCCAGCGCCAGCACCGTCGCCAGCGCGATCAGGCCGCCGGTCGGGGTGATCGCGGCGGGAGCGGCGAGCAGCACCACCCGGGCGAGCGCGCCGTCACGGCCCGCCCGCAGGTCCAGCGCCGCCCGCACCAGCCAGGGCAACGCGGCGTACGCCAGCAGCAGCCCCCACTGCCCGATCAGCAGCCGCTCGGCCAGGTACGGCGTCCACGCGTACGCCACCGCGGCGACCAGCCGCACCGCACGCCGCTGCGTCGGCACCAGCCGTCCGGCGCCCACGGCGGCGAACAGGACCGCCCCGGCCAGCGCCACCCGCTGCACCACCCAGCCCGGCACGAGCTGGGTCACCAGCGAGACCAGCGCGTCCATCGGCACCGCCCGGGGCAGGCTCTGCGCCGGGGCCACCAGATCCCAGCTCAGCGGCTGCCGGGGGACGAACACCATGTCGTACCGCAGCGCGTAGCCCGGCGCCGCGAGCGGAGCCAGGATCAACGCGGTGACGACGACCGCCCCGAGGTACAGCGGCAGCGTCTCCCGCCACCGCCGGACCGCGGGGCCGCCGGCCTCGGCGGGGCGTCCGGTCATTACGGCTTCGGCACCGCCCGGCCGATGGTGACGAGGTTGGTGCACAACCTGACGCCCGGCGTGTTCACGGTCAGCTCGACGGCGGACCCGGCGCCCTCCAGCATGAAGAACACGTCGTTCAGACCGCTCTTGAGCGTGAGTTCCCGGGTGGCGTCGCCGAGCTTGAACACCGCCGTCGAGTCACCGGAGCTGACGTAGCCGAAGTGCACGACGTACGGCCACTCCACCAGATAGCCGTCCATCGGGATCCGGACGGTCCGGCCGCCCTCGGCCAGGTGCCCGCAGCCCTCCACGGTGCCGGGCGCGACCTTGCGTCCCTCGACTACGACCGGACGGATCCGGCCGTTCTCGTCGAACGTCGACGGCTTCTCGCTCATCGTCACGAACGTCGGCCGACGGTCCGCCGGGCGGAAGAAGTGGGACTGGAGGTTGTCCGGCCAGAAGTATCCGGCAACGACCCGGTCCGGGACGGTCGTGTCGAAGAAGACGGTGCCGGGCGGCGCGGCGGCCAGCTCGGCCTGCGTCGTGGCCAGGTAGTCCCGCCCGTGCTTGATGCTCCAGTTGTCGCCGAACCGCGCGGTGCTCCACAGCGTGCCCACCCCGATGGTGGCCAGCAGCACGACCATCGAGACAAGACCCACGGCGAAGGCGCCCGGCTCCCGCAGCACAGTCGGCAGCGGCCACGCGGAGACGTCGTCCTCGTCGCTGTCCTTCATCCCGAGCAGCGCCACCCCGACGCAGATCGCGGCCACCAGCACCACGTCCGCGACGTACCGGGGGACGACGCCGACCAGCGGCCCCAGCGGTCCGCCGAGCCGGGTCACCGCGAACAGCGCCGCGACCAGGCCGAGGTAGCAGGCGAGCAGCAGCCAGGCCCGCCCGGCGGACGGCCGCCGCCGCACGGTGACCACGACCAGCGCCGCGAGCACCGCCCAGGACAGCCACTTCGCGATGTCGTACGGGTCGGACAGCGGCGGCCCGTCACCGGCGTACGTCCAGCGCCACGGCCCGCCGAGCAGGCCCGGCACCACCGTGTCGCCGATCAGGTCGCCCAGGAAGGAGAAGACCTGCCCGACCGAGGTGGGCTCGTCCAGCCCCCGGGCCGGGCGGGTCAGGTAGTACGCCAGGTACGCCCCGGACAGCACGGTGAGCATCAGCCACGCCGGCCAGAACCGCACGACGGTGGTCACCAGGCTGCGCCACGCACGGCCCTTGGTGAACAGGAACGCGGTCAGCAGGAACAGCAGCGGCACGATCAGCAGCGCCTTGGTGTCGAAGAGCAGGCCGAACACCAGCCAGAACGCGACCAGGACGAGATGCCGTCTCCGGCCGGTGCGCACGTACCGGACCTGGGCCGCCACCGCGAGGACCAGGGCGAGTTGCGGCGGCAGCACCAGCAGCCCGACCAGCCACAGCGACGACACCTCGAGCGTCAGCGGGCTGAACAGGAACAGGCTCAGCGGGACGAGCAGCCCCCAGCCGGGCCGCAGCAGGTCACGGAGCAGCCGGTAGAGGGCGATCCCCACCGCCGCCTGCCCGGCCGCCAGCAGCAGGATCCACGGCCAGCCGGCGAAACCGGCCGCCCGGACCATCAACCAGGCGACCGCGAGCCCGCCCGGCATGAGGTGGTTGTTGAACGTGCCCAGCAGGTAGTCCGGGTCCAGCCGGGTGTCGAGCACCTGCGCGGCGATGACGAACTCGTCCTGCGAGAACCAGCCACGCGCGGCCAGCCCGGCGCGCGACGCGACGGACACGATGATGAGGGCGATCGCGACCGCGCGGACGCGGTCGGCGGCTATCCAACGACCGAGTGGTCCGGGTCCGTCGTCCTCCGCGCCGACGGCTGCCGGATGCGTCTCGGCCGCTGCTTGTGGCATTGACATGGTCGGCAGCCTGCCACACGCTTACACGCCGTGGGGACGGCCGTTCTCCTGATAACGCCCCGCAGCGCCCCCAGGTCGCCGCCGCGCGTCCGGTCCGGATAACGTCGCGCGACACGCGTCATGTTGCAGGTGCGCGTACGGCCGGCGAGACAGGAGCCGAAAATGCGTGCGGACGGGACGACAACGTCGCCGACGGGGACGGACACCCCCGTCCGGGAGACCGGCCGGGCCCGGCAGACTGCCCGACGGTTCCGGCACCTGACGATCTGTCTCGCGCTCACCGCCCTCGCCTTCCAGCAGGCACCCGGGCAGGTCGTCCCGGACACCAAGGTCGACCTGAACGTCAACCCGGCGGGGTGGCTGCTGCGTTCGCTGCACCTGTGGGATCCCACCGGCACGTTCGGCCAGCTCCAGAACCAGGCGTACGGATATCTCTGGCCGATGGGCCCGTTCTTCCTGCTCGGGACGGAACTGGGCATCGCGCCGTGGATCGTCCAGCGGTTGTGGTGGGCGCTGCTGTTCTGCGTCGCGTACCTCGGTGTGGTGCGGCTGGCCGGCCGGCTCGGCATCGGCAGCCCCGCCGGCCGGATGATCGCCGGTGTCGCGTTCGCGCTGTCCCCGCGCATCCTGACCCAGCTCGGCTGGTCGTCGGTGGAGTCCTGGCCCAGCGCCGTCGCGCCGTGGGTGCTCATCCCGCTCGTGGGACTCGCCCGGGGCTCCCGCCTGCGCCGCGCGGTCGCCGGGTCGGCGGTCGCCGTCGCCTGCGCGGGCGGCGTCAACGCCACCGCCGTCGCCGCCGTGGTGCCGCTCGCCCTGCTCTGGCTCGCCACGCTCCGGCCGCTGCGCCGCCGTGTCACCGCCCTCGCCGCCTGGTGCGGCGCGGTCGCCCTGGCCACCGCGTGGTGGCTCATCCCGCTGCTGGTCCTCGGCCGGTACAGCCCGCCCTTCCTGGACTACATCGAGACCGCCCGCAACACCACGAGCGTCACCGACGCGGTGACGACGTTACGCGGCGCCTCCTACTGGGTCGCGTACCTGGCCTCCCCGTTCGGCGCGAACATCCCGGCCGGCGCGCGGCTGGCCAACGACACGCTGCTCGTCGTGGCCACCCTGGCGGTGGCCGTGCTCGGGGTGCTCGGGCTGTCCCGGCGCGGGATGCCGCACCGCCGGTTCCTCATCACCGGCCTGCTGCTCGGCGTCGCGCTCGTCGGGCTCGGGCACACCGGCGATCTGCCGAACATCCTCGCCGGGCCGCAGCAGCAGTTCCTCGACGGCATCGGCGCTCCGCTGCGCAACGTGCACAAGTTCGACGTGCTGCTCCGCCTGCCGCTGGCACTCGGCCTGGCGCACCTGGTCAGCCTCGCCGTACGCGCCGCCCGGACCGCGCCCGAGCAGCGCCGCGGTCGTGCCACGGCCCGGGCCTGGCTCACCGCCGGCACGGCCATGGTCGCGGTTGCGGGCGTCGCCTCACCGGCGCTCGCCGGTGGCCTCGCCACCCCGGGCGCGGTCAAGGACGTGCCCGGCTACTGGCACCAGGCCACCGACTGGCTGGACGCCAACACCGGACGCGGGCGCGTGCTCGTGGTCCCCGCCGCGCGCTTCCCCACGTACGACTGGGGCAGCACCACCGACGAGATCGCCCAGCCGCTGCTCGACAGCCGGTGGGCGGTCCGCAACGCCATCCCGTTCACCCCGCCCGCCACGATCCGGCTGCTGGACGCGATCGAGTCGACGCTCGCCACCGGCGCCGGGTCGAACGGCCTGGCCGATCTGCTCGCCCGCTCCGGGATCAGCCACGTCCTGTTCCGCGCCGACCTCGACCACGGCCGCTCGGACACGGCCCGCCCGGCGGTCGTCCGGCAGGCGCTGGAACGCTCACCCGGGCTGACCCGCGTCGTGGCCTTCGGCCCGGTACGCGGCGGCTCCGACTCCCCGGACGAGTTCCGCGACCAGGGCCTGGACGTGCCCGGCCGGGCACTCGAGGTGTACCGGGTGGACCGGGCCGTCCAGCCGGTGGTCGCGTACGACCGCGACGACGTGACCACTGTCGTCGGCGGTCCCGAGTCGCTGCTCGACCTGGCCGCCTCGGGCCAGCTGAGCGCCGCGCCCACGGTCCTGGCCGGCGACGCGAAGGCCGGCGGGACCACCGGGCCGGTCGTGATGACCGACGGGCTGCGGCGGCGCGACGTCTCGTTCGGCCGGCTGCGCGACAACTCCTCCCAGACGCTCACCGCCGGCGACACCTTCGCGGTGTCCGCGCCCGCGCACGACTATCTGCCCGACTGGGGACCGGAGTGGTCGACGGTCGCCCGCTTCGAGGGCATCAGCGGGATCCGCGCCTCGACCGCCCGCTCCCAGATCGACGCGACCGGCGGCGCCCGGCCGGAATACCAGCCGTACGCGGCGATGGACGGGAACACCGCCACGTCCTGGCGCTCGGCGCCGCACTCGCGCAGCGACAGGCAGTGGATCGAGGTGAACCTGGCGAACCCGACCCGGGTCACCCGGGTGGAGGTGTGGTTCGACCTGAAGGCCGACGCCCTGCCCACCACGGTCACCGTGACCGCCGGGTACGAGAGCCGCACCGTCGAGCAGTTCGGTGACCACATGGTCTTCGAGCTGCCCGGCGTCCACGCCACCCGCAAGGTCGAGGTCTCCGTCGACGCCGCGTTCGACCTGCGCCCGTTCGGCGACAAGTCGGTCGGCATCACCGAGATCAAGATTCCCGGAGTCGAGACCGGCCGGACGCTCCAGTTGCCCGCCGCCCCCGCCACCGACCAGCCGGCCGGTGTCGTCGTGTCGGCCGCGCCGTCCACGCCCGCCTGCTTCACCGTCGACGGCCGCCCGCGCTGCTCCACCGACGCGATCCGCGGCTCGGAGGACGCCTCCACCATCGACCGCACCTTCACGCTGCCGGTGGCCGGGACGTACGACGCGAAGCTGTGGGCACGACCGACGCCCGGCCCGGAGCTGAACGCCGCCCTGGACAAGCTGGTCGCCGACGCCCAGCCGTTGCGCCTCGCGCCGCAGGTCACCGCGTCCTCGACGGCAGTGCCCGACCCGGCCGGCCGGCCCGGCGCGGTCCTCGACGGCGACCCGGCCACGAGCTGGTCACCGGCGCTGAACGACGAGGCGCCGATCCTGCGCCTCACCTGGCTCGAACCGCAGGTCATCAGCCGGATCCGCTTCACCGTCGAGGAGGGGACCGCCGCCACCCGGCTCGGCAGCGTACGGGTGGTCGGCGACGACGGGTTCCGCAGCAACCTGCTCACCAACGACGGCGTGCTCACGCTCGACCCGCCGATGCGGACCGACGAGATCACCATCCAGTTCCTCGACAAGCCGTCCGCCACCAGCACCGACCCGTACGGCCTGCGGCTGCCCGAGGCGTTGCCCGTCGCGGTCGGCGAGGTGACGGTGCTGCCCCTCGGTACCACCGTCGCACCCCGTCCGGAGACCCCGCTGAAGCTGGCCTGCGGATCGGGCCCGACGCTCCAGGTGGGGTCGTCCCGGATCACCACCACGCTCACCGGCACGGTGCGCGACCTGCTGGAACTGCGCGAGATGCCGGTCACCGCCTGCGGCCGGAACACGCCCCGGCAGCTCGACCTGGGCAGCGGCGAGCACCGCGTCGTCACCACGGCGAGCACGCTCGCCACCGCCACCCGGGTCGCGCTGGCGCCACGCACCGCCACGCCCGCCGCGGCGGCCACCGCCAGCGACATCGAGGTGGGTTCCTGGTCGGCCACCGAGCGGCGGGTACGGGTTTCCGAGCACCCCGTCGACCGGGTGCTCGCGGTACGGGAGAACACCAACACCGGCTGGCAGGCGACCATCGGCGGGAGGACGCTCACCCCGCTCGTGGTGGACGGCTGGCAGCAGGGCTGGATCCTTCCCGCCGGTGTCTCCGGGGACGTGGTGCTGCGCTTCACGCCGGACACCCCGTACCGGATGGGTCTGCTGCTCGGCGGGGTTCTGCTGGCGGCGGTGGTCCTGCTCGCGGTGCTGCCTGATCGCCGGCCGGCCGGGGACCGGGCGGTCGCCGTCGTGCCGGCGGCCCGTCGACGGCTCACCCGCTCGCTGCCGCTGCTCGCAGTCGGCGCGGCCGCGCTCGTCCTCCACAGCGGTCTGCTCGGCGCCCTGCTGGTCGCGGCGGGCTTCATGCTCGCCGTACCCGGGCCGCGCCGCCTGCCCTGGATCGGTGACCCCCGGCGGGTCAGGAGGATCGCCCGGGCCGCCGAGACGTGGCTTCCCGGCGCGCTCGTGGTGCTCGCCGGATGGGTCTACCTGGAATCGGCCGACCAGCACACCGACGCGCTGCCGCAGCTCCTCACGGTCGCCGCCCTGGGCGCGCTCTGGCTCTCCACGACCGCCCGCCGACGGCCCGTACGCCGGATCCGCCCGGCCTCGGCGGCGGGCCCGGCCGTGCCGGCCCCCCGGGCGCCGACGCCCGTCCCCGCCCTCGCCGCCGCGGCCGTCGCCGCTCCCGCCGACCACACCGACCCGGGCGCGGGTCCTGATCGAGGACCGGACCTCGACGCCGACCCGGACGCGGACCGAGGTACCGACCCGGACGCGGACCGAGGTGCCGACCCGGACGGTCGGGCCGAGCCGGGCTCGGACGGGCGGCCGGGGCCGGGCGGCGACCCGGTGTCCCGCGTCTCGGAGATCACGTGAGCGAGGGCCGGCCGGAGGCCGCGGACGCCCGGAGAACCGGGCTGGGGGCGGCGGGTGTCGCCGTCACGCTGGCCGGTGTCCTGGTCAACGGCCTTGCCTACCTGGTGCCGGTGCTCGCCGCGCGGAAGCTGGACGCGGACGACCTCGGCGCGCTCGCCACCGCCCTCGGACTGGTGGCCATCGCCGGTGTGCCGGGGCTCGGCCTGCAACTGGCAGTCGCCGTGCACCACGCCCGGCACGGCCCGTCGGACACCCGGCGGCTCACCGTGCTGACCGCCGCCGTGTGCGCGGGGGCGCTGCTGGTGGCGACGCCGGTGCTGGTCGCCGCGTTGGACCTGCCCGCAGTGGTACCCGCGCTGCTGGCGGTCACCACGGCCTCGGTGGTGCTCTCGTCCCGCTCGCTCGGCGAGTTGCAGGGCGGCCAGCGCTTCCTGCGGCTCGCCACCGCGATGGCGCTGCTGGCCGCCGCCCGCTACGGCGGGGTGATCGTGGGGCTGCTGCTCGGCGCGGGCCTGACCGGCGCGCTCGCGATCGGGGCGCTCACCGCCGCGCTCGCGCCCCCGGCGCTGGCCTGGCTCACCGGTACGCCCCGGCGACCGTCCGCCGCACCGCGCCTGACCGTCGCCCAGGTGACCGCCGGATGCGGCGCGACGCTGGCGATGCTCGTCGTCTCCTACGCCGACCTGCTGCTGGCCCGGCAACTGCTGCCGCCGTCGGGCTCCGGGGCGTACTCGGTGGGGACGGTCCTGACCAAGGGCGCGCTCTGGGCGCCGCAGGTCGCCGCCGTCCTGGCCCTGCCGCGCCTGGCCCGCGGGGACCGCCGCAGCCGCACCGTCGCGCTCGCGGTGACGGGTGCCTGCGGTCTGGTCCTGGTGGGCGCGTCGGCGGTCGCGGGCGGGCTGGCCTTCCGGCTCGTCGGCGGACCCGGCTACACGGCGCTGGGCCGGTACGCGCCGCTGTTCGCCGCCGTCGGCGCGCTCTACGCGGTGACGTTCGTGCTGCTCAACGACCGTCTCGCCGGGGGCGTCAGGTGGGCGGCGGCACCGTTGTGGCTGGGCACCTGCGCGCTGGTGACGGTCGCCGCGATCGTGCGCCCGCGTACCGTCGGCGGTCTGGTCGTCGCGGCCCTCGCGACGGCCGTGGTCACGACACTGCTGATGGCCGTGCCGGCGAGTCGGCGCCCAGCCAGTCCTCCAGCAACAGGTGGTCGATCGAGTCCACCCGGCCCAGCGGCCGACCGGACGCGATCCGCTCCCGCAGCTCCGCCCGGGTGAACCAGCGCGCCTCCAGCAGCTCCACGCCGTCGACGCGAATCTGCTCGGAGGCGGCGACGGCCCGGAAACCCACCATCAGGCCGGCGGGGAACGGCCACGCCTGCGACCCCTGGTAGGTCACGTCGGTGACGGTGACACCCGCCTCCTCCGCCAGCTCCCGACGGACCGCGTCCTCCAGGCTCTCACCGACCTCGACGAAGCCGGCGAGCGTCGACCAGGCCCCCTCGGCCGCGCCCGCGTGCCGGGCCAGCAGGCAGCGCCCCGGCGGGCCGGGCGCCTCGACGAGCACGATGACGGCCGGCTCGATCCGGGGGAACAGCAGCCGCCCGCACTCCGCGCCGGCGCAGGTCCGGACGTGCCCGCCACCCCCGGCCACGGCCGCCGCGCCGCACGCGCCGCAGTATCGCTGCTGCCGGTGCCACAACAGCAACCCCCGGGCGTACGCCTGGACGGCCGCCCCGGCCGGGTCGAGCCGACCGGCCAGCGCCCGCAGGTCGACAGTCCCCGTCGCGGAGGCCGCCGCCACGGCGGCCCGCTCGCCCAGCGCGGAGAGATCCACGGCGAACACCGCGGCATCGCCGTCGACCCCGAGGAAGACGGTCTCGCCCGCGGCGGCCCGGACCGCCGACGCACGCTCCCCGGTGAGCCGGACCGGGCCGTCCCCGTCGACGAGGCAGCGGTCCCGCCACAACGGCAGCACCACGCTCGCCGGATCGGTCAGCCGCTCGGCCAGCCAGTCCGCGTCGACGCGTCGCGCCCCCGCCCGGTCCAGCCATCCGCCGCCGTACGCCGGCACCCGATCCTGTGTCCGCACCAGCTCACCGTGCCACGATCCACGCCCCGGCACGGCCCCGAAACGGGTGATCGGTGCGACACCGGCGGTCAACCGACACGACCGCCGGACCGGACACTCCCGGCGGGCCCGAGCGTTGGTTACCGTAGGTGTCTCCCGCGGGGGAAGCGGTCCCCGCGTGTACTTCCGATCGAGGTTGCAGTGACGATGTACGGCGAGAAGATGCCGGCTGCCGACGACCGGCCCACCATCAAGGTGGCGGCGGTGAGCTGGCCCGGCGTCGAGATGGAGCCGGTCGCCACACCACCGGGGGGCGGCGGCAAGCCGGCACGCTCGCGACGGGCCCGGCTGCTGCTGGCCGGCGGGATCGTCGCGGCCGTGCTCGCCGGCGGCGTCGGCCTGGGTGCCTACGCGTACGCCGGTGACGTGCCCCGCGGCACCACGGTGCTCGGCACCGAGCTGGGCGGGCGGAGCAAGGCCGAAGCGGCCCAGGCGCTCCGCGCCGAGCTGGAACGCCGGGCCGACACGTTGAACACCCCGCTCGCGGTCACAGTCGGTGGGAACAAGGCCGAGCTGAAGCCGTCCGACGTGGGGCTCGCCATCGACGTGGAGGCGACCGTGGCGGCGGCCGCCGAGGCGGACGCGCACGCGGTGAGCCGACTCGTCGGCTCCCGGTCGGTCGAGCCGGTGGTCACCGTCGACCAGGCCAAGCTGGGGGCGGCCCTGCGCAAGGTGATGGGCGCGCAGGGGCGTGAGATGACCATGCCGGCGATCATCTGGACCGGGACCACACCGAAGCCCGTCTACCCGAAGCCGGCGCTGACGATCGACACCGACGGCGCCGCCGCCGTGGTCAAGGCCGGCTGGCTGGCCGCCGAGCCGGTCACCGTGCCGCTCGTCGAGAAGTGGCCGGCCACCACCCGCGAGGAGGTGGACCGGATCATCGCCGAACTGGCCCGGCCCGCGGTGGCCGCACCGGTCACGCTCACCACCGACGGAGGCTCGGTCACCGTCCCGCCCGCCGCCATCGCCCGGTCGCTGCGCTTCTCCGCCGACGACGCCGGCACGCTCACCCCGAAGGTCGACGTCAAGCGGCTGCGTACCGCGCTCGGGGACCGGCTGACGAAGCTCGAGGTGGAGCCACAGAACGCCGGGCTGACCATCAGCGGCGGCAAGCCGAAGGTGCTGCCCAGCAAGGCCGGGCGCCAGGTCGACGCCGCCGCGCTCGGCCCGGCCCTGCTCGCGGTGCTGCCGAAGACCGAGGGCCGTACGGTGACCGCCGAGCTGAAGCCGGCCGCCCCCGAGCTGACCGAGGCGGAGCTGGCGAAGCTCGGTATCAAGGAGCGGGTGTCGACCTTCACCACCCACTTCACCGGTGGCCTCTCGTCGCCGCGGAGCCAGAACATCGTCCGCGCGGCGAAGGACGTGGACGGCGCGCTGGTGAAGCCGGGCGAGACGTTCTCGCTCAACGGGCACACCGGCGAACGCGGCTACGACCAGGGATACAAGGACGCCCCGACGATCGTCGGCGGCAAGCTGGTGCCGGGCGTCGGCGGCGGCGTCTCCCAGTTCACCACCACGCTGTTCAACGCCAGCTACTACGCCGGTCTGGAGGACGTCGAGCACAAGCCGCACTCGTTCTACTTCAGCCGCTACCCGGCGGTGATCGAGTCGACCATCTACTGGCCGCAGCTCGACTTCAAGTTCCGCAACAACACGCCCTACGGCGTACTGATCGACACGTCGTACACGTCCAGCTCGATCACCGTCTCGATCTGGAGCACCAAGATCTACGACAGCGTGAAGACCGAGTACGGCCCGCGCCGCAACATCACCCAGCCGAAGACGGTCTACCTGACGCCGGGACCGAGCTGCATCGCCGCCGCCGGCGCAGTCGGGTTCGCCCAGGACGCGTACCGGGTCATCAAGAAGGACGGCAAGGTGTTCAAGCGGGAGAAGTTCAGCTGGCGCTACGACGCCGAGCCGCGCTTCATCTGCGCCCCGAAGCCGGGCGACGACTGATCCACCGAACGCGGAAAAGCCCCGCCGGACGCATCCGGCGGGGCTTTTTCCATGCTTCTCAGGGCCGCGCCGCGGCCAGCCCTTCGCGTACGCCGTCGGCGTCCCGGTCGGTGCCGTAGACGGGCGTGTCCGGCTGCTGCCGCCAGCTCTCGTCCAGGGTGCCCGCGTCGACCGGGTCGAAGCCCAGCTCGTCCACCAGCCCCATCACGATCCGCTTGGCGTCCGCGTCGTCGGCGGCCACCGGCAGCGCGATCCGGCCCGCCGTACCGGCCGGCTTGCCCTGGTCCATCAGGTGCGCGGCCTGGATGTTGTTGAAGACCTTCACCACCCGCGCGCCCTTGAGGTGATCAGCGGTCCAGCGGCTGGAGCTGAGGCTGCGGTCCAGCAGCTCGGGGATGTCGCCGTCGCGCTGGGAGTAGTAGTTGTTGGCGTCGACCACCAGCTTGCCGTCGAAGAGCGCCGCCGGCAGCTGCGGCACCGCGTTCAGCGGGATCGCGATGACCACCAGCTCGGCGCCCTGGACGGCCTCCTCCACCGACACGGCCCGGGCGCCGCTCTCGGCGGCGAGGTCGGTCAGGCTCTGTGGCCCGCGGGAGTTGGCCACCGCGACGCCGTGACCGAGTGAACGCAGACGACGGGTGAGGGTGCCCCCGATGTGCCCCGACCCGATGATTCCGATCTCCATGCCCACTCCTGTACCCCGTGCGGTCGGACCCGATCACGGTCCCGGCGTACGGCACGTCACGTTTCGCGCCACCGAGCCGGCGGGCGTGTGCGTGCGTCGACGGTTCCCGCTCGACGGTACGAGATCGAGAGGGCCCGTCGTGGTGTTTTCCGGGGGAGAATACGATTCAGGGCCACCCCGTGTGGGGTGGCCCTGAATGAAAGATTGTCCGGCGGTGTCCTACTCTCCCACACCCTCCCGAGTGCAGTACCATCGGCGCTGGAGGGCTTAGCTTCCGGGTTCGGAATGTTACCGGGCGTTTCCCCTCCGCCATGACCGCCGTAACTC
>NZ_WBKS01000023.1:0-55510 GCF_008868145.1 Micromonospora sp. AMSO1212t | reverse complement strand
GGCGGCCCGAGCCGGCCCGGCCGGAGCCGCGCGGCCGGGCCGAGGCGCCGGCCGAGTCCCGGTACTCCCTTCTCGACGGCGGCTACCGGCCCGCGCCGCCGCCGCCCGAGTCCCGCTACGCGCTGCTCGACCGGGGTCGCTACCGGCCGGACACGCCGCCCGCCCCGGAGCCGGTGGTACCCGCGCCCCGCCGCCCGCTGGAGGGCCGCTCCGGCCGGGTCGACGCGGCCCAGGTGCAGTGGCGCGCCCCGGAGCCGGACCCGGAGCTGGAACGGGCGACCAGCGTGCTCCGCCGCGAGCTGGGCACCCCGAGGGTGCTCGCCTTCGCCAACCCCAAGGGCGGGGTGCACAAGACCACCGCGACAGTGCTCGCCGCCGCGACGGTCGGCAGCGTACGCGGGCGCGGCGTGCTCGCCTGGGACGACAACGAGCTGCGCGGCACGCTCGGTCTGCGGGCCGGCAGCGCCCGGCACGCCCGCACCATCCGCCACCTGATCCACGACCTGGCGCAGATCGAGATCCTCGAGGGCAACACGCTGCTGTCGCACCTCGACGACTACCTGCGGCACGCCTCCGACGGCTCGTACGACGTGCTGGCCGGCGAGGAGAGCCCGCGTTTCGCCCAGCGGCTCGACCAGTTCACCGTCAAGCGGGTGCTGGAGCTGCTGCGCCGCACCCACGAGGTGGTCTGCGTGGACACCGGCAACAACGTGGAGAGCCCGAACTGGCGCACCGTCATGCAGGCCGCCGACCAGCTCGTGGTGACCACCGTGCCGCGTGAGGACGCGGCGTTCAGCGCGGACTGGATGCTCGACCTGCTGCACGAGGTGGGCATGGGCGAGCTGGCCGACAACGCGGTCACGCTGATCTCCTGCCCCACGCCGGGGCGTACCTCGTTGCAGGACGACCTGGAACGGCACTTCGCCACCCGTACCCGGGCGGTCGCCGTGGTGCCCTACGACCCGGCGCTGGAGACCGGCTCCTCGATCGAGTACCACCAGCTCCAGGCCGAGACCCGCAACGCCTGGCTCAAGGCGGCAGCGGTGATGCTGGAACCGTTCGCGCGCTGAGCGCCGACCACCGCCCCGCGCCGTGCCCGGGCCTGAGAGGATCAACGGGTGAGTCCGGACACCCCTGAGCCCGAGCGGGCGCGCGAGCGCACCGACGGCACCGACGCGCGTACCGGCGACGCCCTCCCGCCTCCCGGCGACGCCCCGTGGCCTGGTGACGCCGCGTGGCCCGAGCGCGAGCAGCCGCCCGGCTGGCCCGGTGGCCTGCCGGTACCCGCCGGCACGCCGGTCACCGCGCCGGGCGCCGACCCGCTCGCCGGGTATCCCGGCGTGGTGGCGGAGCTGCCCGGCGCCGACGCCGCCCGGTCCGGCCGCCCGCTGGTCACCGCGCTCGGCGTGGTCGCGCTGCTCACCGCGCTCGGCGTGCCGCTGGGGCTGCTGTGGGCGTGGGCGGCGCCCGCCACCCCGGTGCGGCAGACCCCGGCCGGCGCGGTCTACGCGACCACGCAGCCGGAGCAGCCGATCGCCGCGGACGGCTGGTTCAGCCTCCTGACGCTCGGCTTCGGTGTGCTCGCCGCCGTCGCCCTGTGGGTGCTGCTGCGCCGTCGGCGCGGCCCGGCCGGTCTGCTCGCGGTGACGCTCGGCGGCCTCGGCGCGGCGGTGGTGGCCTGGCAGGTCGGCCGCCGGATCGGCCTGTCGACGTTCCAGCGGCTGGTGGAGACCGCGCCGCCGGGCACCGCGTTCACCAAACCCGTCGACCTGCGTGCCGGCGGCGTCGACTGGTACGGCCCGCTGCCGTTGCCGCACGGGAACCTGCTGCTCGCCGCGTTCGGCGCGGCAGTCACGTACACGCTGCTGGCGGGCTGGTCGCGGTGGCCGTCGCTGCGGCCGGAGCCGGAGCCCGACGCGGCCTGGCCGCCCCCACCCGGGTTCAGTTCGGCGCCGGGGGACCAGCCAGCTCGCTGAGCGGCACCGGCACCGCGCGCACCTGCCGCAGCAACGCCGTCTCCCGGTTGAGCAGGCGAAGCTCGGCGCGCAGCCGGCCGGCCGTGTCGTCGACGGCGAGCAGCCGCTGCCGGTCGGCGACGGTCAGCGCGGCGGTCGCGGCGACCAGGTGCGACAGGACCGTCGGATCCTCGGGCAGCTGCTCGGTGATCTCCTGCTGGTCCGGCCGGATCAGGCCCAGATACTGCCGGAACACCGAGATCACCCGGGCCGCCAGCAGGTCGGAGACCTCGTCCGGGCCGTCCGGCTCCGGCAGCCACTCCACCTCGGCGGTGAGGTACGGCTCGGCGGAGTCGTCGACGTCGGCGACCCGGAACCGCCGCCGCCCGACGGTGACGATGTCGAAGCCGCCGTCGGCCAGCTCGGTGACCTGCCGCAGCTCGGCGGTGCAGCCGACCTCGTGCAGCGTGACCTCGCCGCCGGCCGGCCCGGAACGCCCCGGCGGCCCGGCCGGCGCGACCTCCCAGCCGGCCTGGATCGCCACCACGCCGAACTCGCGCGGCGCGCCCTCGGGCAGCCCCACGAGATGACGCACCAGCGCCTTGTAGCGCTCCTCGAAGATGTGCAGCGGAAGGACCAGCCCGGGGAAGAGGACGGTCCCGAGCGGGAACACCGGCAGCCGTGCGCTCACGTGATCGAGCGTATCGCCAACGGGCCCGCCCGCGCGTGTCCCGGCTCACCGTCCCGGCGTGCGGGCGGGCCCGGCCGGTGACACCGGCGGCGGCCTAGACTCGCAGGCGTGCTGAATCGGATCGACCTGCGCGGCGGGGCCCGTGACCCGCGCCGCCTGCTGCCCCGTGCCCAGCTCGACGTCTCCGTGGCGGTCGAGCGGATCCGCCCGCTCGTGGAGGCGGTCCGGGACCATGGGTACCCGGCGATCCGGGAGGCGAGCGAACGGTTCGACGGCGTCTCCCCGGAGCGGCTGCGGGTGCCGGTCGAGACGATCCGCGCCGCCGAGGGCGAGCTGGATCCGCAGGTCCGCGCCGCGCTGCTGGAGTCGATCACCCGGGCCCGCAAGGTCCACGACGACCAGCGCCGCACCGACCACACCACGACGGTGGTGCCCGGCGGCACGGTGACCGAGCGGTGGGTGCCGGTCGACCGGGTCGGCCTCTACGTCCCCGGCGGCCTGGCCATGTACCCGTCGACTGTCGTGATGAACGTGGTACCGGCCCAGGCGGCCGGGGTGCGCTCGCTGGTGGTGGTGAGCCCGCCGCAGAAGGACAACGACGGCCTGCCGGACCGGCGCGTCCTCGCCGCCTGCGCGCTGCTCGGCGTGGACGAGGTGTACGCGGTCGGCGGCGCCCAGGCGGTCGCGATGCTCGCGTACGGCGCGGGCGTCGACCCGGCCGGGGACGAGCGCTGCGAGCCGGTCGACATGATCACCGGTCCGGGCAACATCTGGGTCACCGCCGCGAAGCGGCTGCTGCGCGGCGTGGTCGGCATCGACGCCGAGGCCGGCCCGACCGAGATCGCGATCCTGGCCGACGACACCGCCGACCCGGCGCACGTCGCCGCCGACCTGATCAGCCAGGCCGAGCACGACCCGCTGGCCGCGAGCGTGCTGGTCACGCCGTCCACCGCGCTGGCCGACGCGGTCGACGCCGAGCTGGCCCGGCAGGCGCCGGCGGCCAAGCACGCCGAGCGGATCGGCACCGCGCTGCGCGGCGAGCAGAGCGGCG
Source organism: Micromonospora sp. AMSO1212t (assembly GCF_008868145.1). Taxonomy (NCBI): domain Bacteria; kingdom Bacillati; phylum Actinomycetota; class Actinomycetes; order Micromonosporales; family Micromonosporaceae; genus Micromonospora; species Micromonospora sp. AMSO1212t. Next base: position 51,813 of record NZ_WBKS01000023.1, on the reverse strand, counting down.
TGGTCCTGGTCGACGACCTGGAGGCGGGCCTGCGGGTGGTCGACGCGTACGCGGCCGAGCACCTGGAGATCCAGACCGAGAACGCCCGCGAGTGGGCGCTGCGGGTGCGCAACGCCGGAGCGGTGTTCGTGGGCGCCTGGTCGCCGGTGTCGCTCGGCGACTACTGCGCGGGCTCCAACCACGTGCTGCCCACCGGCGGCTGCGCCCGGCACTCCTCCGGCCTGTCCGTGCAGTCCTTCCTGCGCGGCGTGCACCTGATCGAATACACCCAGGAGGCGCTGCGCGACGTGGCCCCGCACGTGGTCACCCTGGCGACGGTGGAGGACCTGCCCGCGCACGGCCAGGCGGTCAGCGTCCGGTTCCCCGAGGGCGGCGCGTCGTGACCACGCTCGACGACCTGCCGATCCGCGACGACCTGCGCGGGCGGACGCCGTACGGGGCGCCGCAGCTCGACGTGCCGGTGCGGTTGAACACCAACGAGAACTCCTACCCGGTGCCCGAGCCGGTGGTGGAGGCGATCGGCAAGGCGGTCGCCGCCGAGCTGCGCGACCTCAACCGCTACCCGGACCGGGACGCGGTGGCGCTGCGCGCCGACCTGGCCGCATACCTCGGTCACGGGCTCACCGCGGACCACGTGTGGGCGGCGAACGGCTCCAACGAGATCCAGCAGCAGCTGCTCCAGGCGTTCGGCGGTCCCGGGCGCACCGCGCTCGGCTTCACGCCGGCGTACTCGATGCACCCGCTGCTGGCGCTCGGCACCGGCACCCGGTGGGTGCCCGCCCGGCGCGGCGCGGACTTCGGTCTCACCGCCGGCGAGGCGGTGGCCCAGATCCGCGAGCACCGGCCGGACGTGGTGTTCCTCTGCTCGCCGAACAACCCGACCGGCACCGCGCTCGACCCGGCGGTGGTCGCCGCCGTACTGGACGAGGCGCCCGGCATGGTGGTCGTCGACGAGGCGTACGCCGAGTTCGCCCGGCCCGGCACGGTCAGCGCGCTCGCCGTGCTGCCCGGCCACCCGCGGCTGGTGGTGACCCGCACCATGAGCAAGGCGTTCGGGTTCGCCGGCGGCCGGCTCGGCTACCTGGCCGCCGACCCGGCGGTGGTGGACGCGGTGCAGCTGGTCCGGCTGCCGTACCACCTGTCCGCGCTCACCCAGGCCGCCGCCCGCGCGGCGCTGGCGCACCGGGACGCCCTGCTCGGCACCGTGGCCGCGATCATGCAGCAGCGGGACCGGATCGTCGCCGAGCTGCGCGCCCGGGGTCACCGGGTGGCCGACAGCGACGCCAACTTCGTGCTGTTCGCCGTCGAGGGGGACCAGGCGGTGGCCTGGCGTACCCTGCTCGATGCCGGCGTGCTGGTGCGCGACGTCGGCCTGCCCGGCTGGCTGCGCGTCACCGCCGGGACCCCGACCGAGACCGACGCCTTCCTCACCGCGATGGAGACAGTTTCATGAGCCGGATCGCCCGGATCGAGCGGGTCACAAACGAGACGAAGGTGCTCGTCGAGATCGACCTCGACGGCACCGGCAAGGCCGACATCTCCACCGGCGTCGGCTTCTACGACCACATGCTCAACCAGATCGCCCGGCACGGCGGCTTCGACCTGACCGTGCACACCGTCGGCGACCTGGAGATCGACGCGCACCACACGATGGAGGACACGGCGCTCGCGCTGGGCGCCGCATTCGACCGGGCGCTGGGCGACAAGGCCGGCATCCGGCGGTACGGCTCGGCCACCGTCCCGATGGACGAGGTGCTGGTCCGGGCCGCCGTCGACCTGTCCGGCCGCCCGTACGTGGTGCACGACGAGCCGGCGCTGGCCCCGTACATCGGGCCGGTCTATCCGACGAGCATGACCCGGCACATCTGGGAGTCGTTCGGTCAGTCGGCCCGGATCACGCTGCACGTGGACGTGCTCCGCGCGGCCCGGCCCGGCGGTCACCCGGACGCCCACCACGTGGTCGAGGCGCAGTTCAAGGCCGTCTCCCGCGCGCTGCGCGAGGCGACCGCGCTGGACCCGCGTAACGCGGGCGTGGTCCCCTCCACGAAGGGCGCTCTCTGATGAGCGCGAGGAACGCAGCGAAGCGGAGTCCCGCAGTCGCGAACGGAAGCTGGCTCTGATGAAGGTGCTGCCCACACTTCTGTTGATCCTGGCCGGCCTGCTGGTCGGCGGGACGTGGTCGCTGCTCAAGCAGGGCGCGCCCCGCGCCGCCGTGGTGATCACCGGCCTGCTGGCCGTGCTGGCCACCGTCGCCGGGGTGCTCTGGCTGCTGCCGGGGGAGAGCTGATGGCACGGGTGGTGGTGCTCGACTACGGCTCGGGCAACCTGCGCTCGGCCGAGCGCGCGGTGGAGCGGGCCGGCGCCGAGGTGACTGTCACCGACGACCTGGACGCCGCCGCGTCGGCCGACGGCCTGGTGGTGCCGGGCGTCGGCGCGTTCGCCGCGTGCATGGCCGGGATCGAGGCGCTGGGCGCCGGGCCGGTCATCGCCGACCGGGTCGCCGCCGGGCGGCCGGTGCTGGGCATCTGCGTCGGCATGCAGATCCTGTTCGGGCACGGCGAGGAGCACGGCGTGGTCACCAAGGGGCTCGGGCTGCTGCCCGGCGGCGTGACCCGGCTGCCCGCCCGGCGGCTGCCGCACATGGGCTGGAACACCGTGCAGCCACCGGCCGGCTCGACGCTGTTCGCCGGGCTGCCGGGCGACACCCGGTTCTACTTCGTCCACTCCTATGGCGTGACCGACCCGGCGGCGCTGGCCGAGGCGGGTGCCGCGGTGACCACCGCGCACCACGGCGCGGACTTCGTCGCGGCGGTGGAGCGGGGGCCGCTGTCGGCCGCGCAGTTCCACCCGGAGAAGTCGGCCGACGCCGGCGCCGCGCTGCTGCGCAACTGGCTCGGCACGCTGTGACCGGACCGGTCCGGGGCACGCGGGCGGGGCGCCCGCGAGTGTTCGCGTGAGCAAGGAGCGGGCCCGCCGCCGCGCGGAGCGCGAGGCCGAGCAGGAGCGGGCGCGCGCCGTCCGCGCCCGCCGGGTGACGCGCCGGGAGCGGCGTCGTTCCCTGGTACGCCGGCTGACGCCGTCGATGCGGCGCGGGCGTACCGGCCGGCTGCGCCGGCACACCCGCCGCGAGCGGGCGACGATCCTGGTGCTCACCGTGGTGGCGGTGGTCGCCATCTGGAACCTGGTGGACGACCTCGCGCTGCGGCTGGTGCTGGTCGTGTTGTTGTTGCTGGTCCTGCCCGCGGTCGTGGTGATCGCGCTGGACCGTCGTTGAGGATCCGAGGAGAGAAGCGTTGAGCCTCACCCTGTTGCCCGCCGTGGACGTCGCCGACGGCCAGGCCGTCCGGCTCGTGCAGGGCGCCGCCGGTAGCGAGACCGCGTACGGCGACCCGCTGGACGCGGCTCTGGCCTGGCAGTCCGACGGCGCGGAGTGGATCCACCTGGTCGACCTGGACGCCGCGTTCGGGCGGGGCTCCAACGCCGCGCTGCTCGCCGAGGTGGTCGGCAAGCTGGACGTGAAGGTGGAGCTGTCCGGCGGCATCCGCGACGACGAGTCGCTGCGGGCGGCGCTCGGCACCGGGGCGGCCCGGGTCAACATCGGCACCGCCGCGCTGGAGGACCCGCAGTGGTGCGACCGGATCTGCGGCGAGTACGGCGACCGGGTGGCGATCGGGCTGGACGTGCGCGGCCGTACCCTGTCGGCGCGCGGCTGGACCCGCGACGGCGGTGACCTCTACGAGGTGCTGGCCCGGCTCGACGCCGCCGGCGCCGCGCGGTACGTGGTCACCGACATCACCAAGGACGGCACCATGCGCGGGCCCAACCTGGACCTGCTGCGCGAGGTGTGCGCCCGTACCGATGCCCCGGTGATCGCCTCCGGCGGTGTGTCCACGCTGGACGACCTGCGGGCGCTGGCCACGCTGGAGCCGGTGGGTGTGGAGGGCGTGATCGCCGGTAAGGCGCTCTACGCGGGCGCGTTCACCGTCGCCGAGGCGCTGGCGACTCTGCGGGCCGGCGCGTGACGGCCGAGCCGGCCCGGACGCCGGCGGACGCCGGGGTGGTGACCCGGCTCGGCTCTGGCGGCCCGTGGGAGGCGCTCTACGGCTATTCCCGGGTGGTCCGGGCCGGCTCACTGGCGATCACCGCCGGCTGCACCTCCACCGTGGACGGCCGGGTGGCGCACGCGGGTGACGCGGCTGCGCAGACCGCGCAGGCGATCCGGATCGGCCTGGACGCGCTGGCCGAGGTCGGCGCCGGGCCGGGTGACGTGGTGCGGACGCGGATGTACGTGACCGACCGGATCTACGCCGACGAGGTGGGCCGGGCACACAACGCGGTGTTCGGCCCGGTGCGCCCGGTGGCGACGATGGTGGTGGTGGCCGGGCTGATCGACCCGGATCTGCTGGTCGAGGTCGAGCTGGAGGCGTACCTGCCGGACCGCTGAGCGGTGCCGCCCGCAGTGGTCGGCCTCGCCTCGCAGCCCGATAAGTTGCGCACAACTTGATTGCGCGCTACCTTTCAGGGCGTGGCCGATGATCTGGTACTGCGCCGGCAGGTGTGCTTCGCGCTCTACGCGGCGTCGCGTGCCCTGACCGACGTCTACCGGCCCATCCTCGACGAGCACGGGCTGACCTACCCGCAGTACCTGGTGCTGCTGGTGCTCTGGGAGCGCGACGACGACGCTCCCACGGTCTCCGAACTCGGCGCCGCGCTCCGGCTCGACTCCGGCACGCTCTCCCCGCTGCTCAAACGGCTGGAGGCGGCCGGCCTGGTGGTGCGTACCCGCTCGGCTGCCGATGAGCGCCGGGTCGAGGTGGGCCTCACCGGCCAGGGCCGGGCCCTGCGGGAGCGGATGGGTGACGTGCCGCGCCGGGTGGCCACCGCGACCGGGCTCACCGAGGCCGAACTGGTCTTCCTCCACGGCATCCTCACCCGGGTCACCGAGACGATCCACCGACAGAAGGAGCAGTGACATGCAGGTGCTCTACACCGCCTCCGCCCGCGCCACCGGCGACGGCCGCGACGGTCACGTCCGGACCTCCGACGGCACGGTCGAGCTGGATCTCGCCGTACCGAAGGAGATGGGCGGCGCCGGCGGCGCGGCCAACCCGGAGCAGCTCTTCGCGGCCGGCTACGCGGCCTGCTTCCACTCCGCGCTGCGCGTGGTTGCCCGCCAGGCCAAGGCGGACGTCTCCGGCTCGGTCGTCGAGGCCGAGGTGGGCATCGGCCCGAACGGCAGCGGCGGCTACGGCCTGGCCGTGACGCTCGTGGTGGACCTGCCCGCGGTCGAGCGCGCCGCCGCCGAGCAGCTCGTGGACGCGGCCCACCAGGTCTGCCCCTACTCCAACGCGACGCGTGGGAACGTCGAGGTCACGCGCACGGTCCGCGCGGCCCTGTGAGCACGATGAGCGAGGCGCGGGTGAACCGGGAGATCCACCTGGCGTCCCGGCCGGAGGGCTGGCCGACCCCGGAGAACTTCCGCCTGGTCACCACCGAGGTGCCGACGCCGGGCCCCGGGCAGGTCGTGGTCCGCAACCGGTTCATGTCCGTCGACCCGTACATGCGCGGGCGGATGAACGACGTCAAGTCGTACGTGCCGCCGTTCGCGCTCGACGCCCCGCTCGACGGGGGCGCGATCGGTGAGGTGGTGGCCGGCGAGGCCGGTGACGTCAAGCCCGGCGACACGGTGCTGCACGGGCTCGGCTGGCGCGAGTACGCGCTGGTGGACGCCAAGGGCGTCCGCAAGGTCGATCCCGGCCTGGCGCCGGTCACCGCGTACCTGGGCGTGCTCGGCATGACCGGGCTGACCGCGTACGCCGGGCTGCTCGACGTGGCCGCGATGAAGCCGGGGGAGACCGTGTTCGTCTCCGGCGCGGCCGGCGCGGTGGGCAGCATGGTCGGCCAGATCGCGAAGCTGCGCGGCGCCGGGCGGGTGATCGGCAGCGCCGGTTCCCCGGCGAAGGTGGAACGCCTCACCGCGCTCGGCTTCGACGCCGCCTTCGACTACCACGACGGCCCCGTGTACAAGCAGCTCAGGGCCGCCGCCCCGGACGGCGTCGACGTGTACTTCGACAACGTCGGCGGCGAGCACCTGGAGGCCGCGATCGGGGCGATGAACCTGCACGGCCGGGCCGCGATCTGCGGCATGATCGCGCAGTACAACGCCACCGAGCCGCCCGCCGCGCCGCGCAACCTGGCGCTGGTGATCGGTAAGCGGCTGACGCTGCGCGGATTCCTCGTCGGTGACCACGGTCACCTGCGGGAGCAGTTCGTGCAGGAGGTGGCGGGCTGGCTGCGCGAGGGCCGGCTGTCGTACGACGAGACGATCGTCGACGGCATCGAGCAGGCCCCCGAGGCGTTCCTCGGCCTGCTGCGCGGCGAGAACCTCGGCAAGATGCTGGTCCGTCTCTGACCGGCGCGAACCACTCCACCGCGGGCGGTGGTGACCGGCCTCACCGGCGGGTCACCACCGCCCGCGCGTTCGTTAGGCTCGGGGCATGACGGTGGCGGTACGGGTCATCCCGTGTCTGGACGTGGACGCCGGGCGCGTGGTCAAGGGGGTCAACTTCCTCGACCTGCGCGACGCCGGCGACCCGGTGGAGCTGGCGGCGGCGTACGACCGGGCCGGCGCGGACGAGCTGACCTTCCTCGACGTCACCGCCTCGTCCAGCGACCGGGGCACCATGCTCGACGTGGTGCGGCGCACCGCCGAGTCGGTCTTCATCCCGCTCACGGTGGGCGGCGGCGTACGCCAGGTCGCCGACGTCGACACGCTGCTGCGCGCCGGTGCGGACAAGGTCGGCGTGAACACCGCCGCCATCGCCCGGCCGGAGCTGATCGCCGAGATCGCCGACCGGTTCGGCCGCCAGGTCCTGGTGCTCTCGCTCGACGTGCGCCGCGCCCCGGACGGCACGACGCCGAGCGGCTTCGAGGTGACCACGCACGGTGGCCGGCGGGGCACCGGGCTGGACGCGGTCGAGTGGGCGGCGCGCGGCGCCGAGCTGGGCGCGGGCGAGATCCTGCTCAACTCGATGGACGCCGACGGCACCAAGGCCGGGTTCGACCTGCCGCTGATCCAGGCTGTCCGCGAGGTGGTCGACGTGCCGGTGATCGCCAGCGGGGGCGCGGGCGAGGTGGCCCATTTCCCGCCGGCGATCGGCGCCGGGGCGGACGCGGTGCTCGCGGCCAGCGTCTTCCACTTCGGCGAACTCACGGTCGGCGAGGTCAAGGACGCGCTGCGCGGCGCCGGGCACCCGGTGCGCTGAGGCGGCGGTCACTGCCGGCCGGAGTGCCCCTCGGGGGAGCGGCGCGGCATCGGGATGGACCGGACCACGTACTCCTGCACGGCGGCGGCGTGGTCGTCCTCGTCGAGCTGCCACTCGGACTCGGCGGGCGGGTGCCGCCGGGTCAGCACGCCCTGCACCGTGTCGACTGTGGTGCCGAGCCCGGCGCTGGGCCGGGTGCGCCAGAGCCGTTCACCGTCCGGGGTGACCCGGAACCAGCCGTCGGCGACGCTGACCAGGCCCGCGCCGACGAGCCGCCGGACCGCCCCCTCCACCTCGTGCCGCTCCGGGATGGCCTGGTTGAGGTGGTCGGCGGTGGAGAGGACGTCGGCCAGCCGTACGCCTTCGGGGCGGCGTGTCGCGGCGGCCCGCCGGTGCCGGCCGGCGCCACTGGCGATGACCAACGCGACGAAGATCCAGGCGTCGCTCCAACGCCATCCGTTCTCCCCCATGCAGGAATGATGCCCGGCGGCGACGGCGGAGGAAACACCTGGTTTCCCGGTTCTGCGTCGTCGCAGCTCAGCGCGTTGCGGCTCGTGCCCGGCCGTGGCGGTCGGCCCGGCCGCGGTCACGTAGCGTACGCACCGGCCGCCGGTCGTGCGGGCAGCGCGAAGACCGGGATGAAGAACTGGGCCAGCGGGCCGATGGTCAGCGCGTAGGCCACCGTGCCGAGGCCGACGGTGCCGCCGAGCAGCCAGCCGAGCGCCAGCACGGTGATCTCGATGACGGTGCGGACCAGCCGGACCGAGAACCGGGGGTGGCGGGCGACGAACCCGGTCATCAGGCCGTCGCGCGGGCCGGGGCCGAGCCCGGCGCCGAGGTAGAGGCCGGTGGCGGCGCCGTTGGCGACGATCCCGGCGACGAGCAGCGCGACGCGCGCCGGCATGCCCTCCCCGGGCGGAAGCACGGCCAGGGTGGCGTCGACGACCAGCCCGATCACCACCACGTTGCTGACCGTGCCGAGGCCGGGACGCTGCCGCAGCGGGATCCAGAGCAGCAGCACGAGCGCGCCGACGGCGATGGTGACGGTGCCGAACGACAGGCCGGTCTGCCGGGCGAGCCCCTGGTGGAACACGTCCCACGGGTCCAGCCCCAGCTCCGACCGGATCATCAGCGCCATGCTCACGCCGTACAGGACCAGCCCGGCGTAGAGCTGGGTGAGCCGTCGCGCCGGCCGGTGCCGGAGATTGCCAAGCTGTGCCATGCATGCCACCCTAGGGGCCAATCGCGGTCCTCAAGGGTGCCAATTCCGGAGGTGTGGCCATGACCAGCCAGGTGCGCGGCGTCCAATTGGCGCGGCTTCTCGGCCAGTGGCACGCCCTGCCGGGCCGCCGGCGCAGCCCCGACTACGCCGCGCTCGCCGGCGCCGTCCGCGGGTTGCTCGCCGACGGGCGGCTCCCACTCGGGGTACGGCTGCCGGCCGAGCGGGAACTGGCCGAGGCGCTGCGGATCAGCCGGACCACTGTCACCGCCGCGTACCGGGAACTGCGGGAGAGCGGCCACCTGGCCAGCCGCCGGGGCGCCGGGAGCTGGACCATGCTGCCCGGCGGACACCGGGTGGCCAGCACCGGGCTGTGGACGCCGCTCGACGACCGCGACATGATCGACCTCGGCGTGGCCGCGCTGTCCGCGCCGCCGCAGCTCGTCCCGGCCGCCCGGGCCGCGGCCGAGGACCTGCCCCGCTACCTCGGCGGCGCCGGCTACCACCCGACCGGCATCATCGAGCTGCGCGAGGCGGTGGCCCGCGCCTACACCGAGCGCGGCCTGCCCACCAGCCCGGAACAGATCATGGTCACCAGCGGCACCCAGCACGCGCTGGACCTGGTGCTGCGGCTGGCCCTGTCGCCCGGCGGCGGCGTGCTCGTCGAGTCGCCCACCTACCCCAACGCGCTGGCCGCGTTGTCCGCCCGCCGGGCCCGGATCGCCACCCACGGCCTGTCCGACGAGGGCTGGGACGCCGAACTGCTGCTCGGCAGCCTCCGGCAGACCCGGCCGAAGCTCGCGTACGTGATCCCCGAGTTCCAGAACCCGACCGGCCACCTGATGGCCGCCGACCTGCGCGAGCGGCTGGTCGGCACGGCCCACGCGGCCGGCACCGACCTGGTGGTCGACGAGTCCTTCGTCGACCTGCCGCTGGACGACACCACGCTGCCGCCGCCGGTGGCCGTCTTCGACAGGCACTCCCGGGTGATCAGCATCGGCGGCATGAGCAAGCCCTACTGGGGCGGGTTGCGGATCGGCTGGGTCCGCGCCTCCGCGCCCCAGGTGCAGCGGCTCGCCGCGGCCCGGGTCGGGGTGGACATGGCCAGCCCGGTGCTCGACCAGCTCGTCGCCGTGCACCTGCTCACCGAGGCGCCGGCCATCGTGGCGGCCCGCCGGGCCCAGCTCGTCGCCCAGCGGGACGCCCTGGTCGCCGCGCTCGCCGACCGGCTGCCCGACTGGCGGGTACGGGTACCGAGCGGCGGCGTCACGCTCTGGGCCGAGCTGGACGGCCCGATCTCCAGCGCGCTGGCCCGCGCCGCCGAGGAGGTCGGCGTACGGCTGGCGCCCGGTCCCCGGTTCGGCCTGGACGGGACGCTGGAGCGTTTCCTGCGGCTGCCCTTCACCCTGCCCGCCGACGAGCTGGTGGAGGCGGTCGGGCGCCTCGCGGCGGTCCGCTACGACCTGGACCGCACCAGCCGTCCGCAGTGGCGGGAGCCGAGCGTCATCGCCTGACCCGCCCGGCCGCCCGATCCGGTGGTGATCGGCCCGAAGTGCGGCTCCGGCCCGTCCGGTGCCCGCAGACTGCCCGGGTGGGGAACGGGAGGGGAGTCCGGCGGTCGTGGACCGTGCGGTCCGCCGCCCCGGGTTCCCGCACCACCCGGCTGGAGCTCTTCTACGACCTGGTCTTCGTCTTCGCGTTCCTGAACGTCACCACGCTCACCGCCTCGGAGCTCACGCCGGCCAACCTGTACCGCTTCCTGCTGGTGCTGGCGCTGCTCTGGTGGTCGTGGACCGGCTTCGCCCGGATGGGCAACTTCTTCCGTGCCGACCAGGGCGTGCTGCCGCTGGTCGGCTTCGTCACCGTGGCGGCGACGTTCATGCTGGTGCTCAGCGAGCCCAGCGCGTTCGAGGACCTCCCCGGCGGGCTGCCCGGCCCGCTGGTCTTCGCCGGCTGCTACTTCGTGATCCGGATGGCCCAGCTCACGGTCTTCGGCTGGGTGGACCGCGCCGACCCGGTCCGGCGCCGCCGGCTGCTCCTGCGCGCCGTGTTCCCGACCGTCGCCACCGTGCTGCTGGTCATCGCCGGAACCGTGCCGACGCGGCTGCCGCAGGAGCGGTTCGCGATCCCGCTGCAACTGGCGCTCTGGACGCTGGCGCTGCTCGTCGAGTACGTCGGCGGGGTGACGCTCGCCCGCCAGTGGTGGGTGGTGGTCTCGGCCGGGCACTGGGCGGAACGGCACGCGCTGATCGTGCTGGTCGCACTCGGCGAGTCGATCATCGCGCTCGGCTTCGGCCCGAAGCACGGGCTGCCGCTGGCCGGGCCGGTGGCGGTGTCGGCGCTGCTCGGCATCGTGGTCGTCGCGGCGCTGTGGTGGGCGTACTTCGACACGCTCGCCTTCGCGATGGAACAGGCGCTGCACCACGCCCGGGACGAGGCAACCCGGGTCCGGCTCACCCGGGACGTGTACACGTTCATGCACCTGCCGATGGTCGCCGGGGTCATCCTCTACGCGCTCGGCCTCAAGGACCTGCTGGCCGAGGCCGCCGACCCGGCCACGCCCGCCTGGGGGCTGCCGCTGGGCGACTTCTGGGGCGCGATCCTGTTCGGCGGGGTGGCGTTGTACCTGCTCAGCCTCGCCGGGTGCTGGTGGCTCGCGCTGCGCGAGGTGCACTGGCCGTTGCTGGCCGCGGTGGTGGCGCTGGCCGTGGTCGGTCCGTTCGTCTTCCGCATCCCGGAGCTGATCGCGCTCGGTGTGCTCGGGATGATCACCGGCGCCGGGGTCACCTGGGAGACGCGCCGCGAGGACGGCCTCCGGCGCCGGGTACGCCGGCTCGCGCTGGAGGAGCAGATCGCCGCCGAGGCCGAGCAGAGCCACTGGCGGCAGAAGCACTTGTGAACGGCGCGCGGCCGTGCCCCGGGACGGTGGGGCACGGCCGGCGCGACGGTACGGCGGTGCGGCTACAGCTCGGCGAGCGTGCCCTCGTACATCTTGTCGATCTCGGAGGCGAAGTTCGTCTCCACGCTACGGCGCTTGATCTTCAGCGACGGCGTGACCTCGCCGTCCTCGATGGTGAGGTCACGGGGGAGGATCGACACCTTCTTGATCGTCTCCCAGCGGTTGAGCTTCGCGTTCAGCTCGGCCACGTACCCCTCGACCATCTCCCGCGCCTGCGGCGAGGTGACGATCGTGGTGTAGTCGCTGCCCTCCAGCGCGGTGCCGGCGGCCCAGCCCTTGATCGCGTCCGGGTCCAGCGTGACGAGCATGGTGCAGTAGTTGCGCGCCTGCCCGATCACCACCGCCTGCGAGGTGTACGGGCACACCGCCTTGAACATGCCCTCGATGTGCGACGGCGCGACGTACTTGCCGCCGGACGTCTTGACCAGGTCCTTCTTCCGGTCGGTGATGCGCAGGTAGCCGTCGGCGTCGAGCGTGCCGATGTCGCCGGTGCGGAAGAAGCCGTCCTCGGTGAACGCGGCGGCGGTCTCCTCGGGCAGGTTGTGATAGCCGCGCATGACCGGCTTGCCGCGCAGCAGGACCTCGCCGTCGGTGTCGATCCGGCACTCCAGGTCGCCCATGGCGCGGCCCACGCTGCCGATCTTCAGCCCGTCGGGCGGGTTCACGAACGCGCCCGCGCTGGTCTCGGTCAGACCGTAGCCCTCCGAGATGGGCAGGTTGGCGGCGGCGAAGAAGGTGGCGATCTCCTTGCTCAGCGGCGCCGCGCCGGAGACCAGCACCCGCATCCGGCCGCCGAGCCGCGCCTGGAGCTTGCTGAACACGAGCTTCTCGGCCAGCGCGTACTTCATCCGCAGCCCGGCCGGGACCGGCTTGCCGGCCTGCTCCAGCGCGACCTTCTCCTTGCCGACCCCGACGCCCCAGGCGAAGATCTTGGCCTTGGCGCCGCCGGCGCCCTGCGCGGTGGTGACCGCCTTGTTGTAGACCTTCTCGAAGACCCGGGGCGCGCCGCACATGAGCGTCGGCTGCACCACGCCCAGCAGGTCGACGAGCTTGTCCACCCGGCCGTCGACGTAGGTGGGCAGGCCGACGTGGGTGGCGCCGCAGAGCAGCGTCTTGCCGAACGAGTGCGACAGCGGCAGCCACAGGTACTGCAGGTCGTCGACGCGCAGCAGGCCCAGCTCGGCCTGCGCCACGCCCTCCCAGCACCAGCCGCCGTGCAGCAGCTCCACGCCCTTCGGGCGGCCGGTGGTGCCCGAGGTGTAGATCAGCGTGGCCAGGTGGTCCGGGCCGATGCCGGCGACGAGCATGTCGATCAGGTCCGGCTCGGCGCTCAGCGCGGCTGTGCCGCGCTCCTCCAGCTCGGCCAGGGTGAGCTGCGGGACGGCCGCCGCCGGGTCGGGCGTGCCGTCGAAGAGCACCACGTGGGTCAGCGCGGGCAGGTCCGCCCCGGCGATCTTCGCCGCCTGGGCCGGGTTCTCCGCGAACAGCACCTTAGAGCCGGAGTCGGCGATGATGTAGATCGCGTCCTCGGGTTCGGTGGTGGGGTAGACGGTGGTGGTGGCCCCACCGGCGCACATGATGCCGAAGTCGGCGAGCACCCAGTCCAGGCGCGTGTTGGCCAGGATCGCGACCGGGTTCTCCAGGCCGACACCGAGCCCGTGCAACCCGGCAGCGATCGCCTTGGCGCGCTGCCCGACCTGCTCCCACGTCAGCCAGACCGGGCCCGAGTCGTCGGGTGCGGGGTGGGCGAAGGCGTGCCGGTCGGGGGAGTCCGCCACGCGCTTGAGGAACATGTCCGGTACGGAACGGTACGGTACATCGAGAGCCATCGCTGTAGCCGCCTTCAGGGGTGGAGGGACGTGACGGGGGTCACGCCGATCTGCGGTTACCGAAGGGTATTGCCTGCACCCGGCCAGCGGCTAGCCCCGATCGGTCGAGTCGCCCCCGGTCCCGCCTGCTGGACCCGTTCAGGCGTACCGGCTGGCCGCGCGGGACCAGTCGTAGGTGGCCCTGATCCAGTCCCGGCGGGTGTCCAGGAAGACCCGCATTCCCTCGTCGGCCACGGCGCTCAGCGCCGCGTCCCGCTCCGCGTACGTGGCGAGGGCCTTGTTGAACCGGTCCGCCGCCGCGTACAGCGCCGCCGACTCGTCCTGCCCGGTCTCACCCGCGATCGTGGTGACCAGGTTGTGCGCCTCCGGGGCGGCGCCGCGCTCCTTGCCGTAGGAGAACAGGTCGTTGCACCAGCAGATCAGGTCGGTGGCGAGAGCGTCCAGCGCGGTGAGCGCCGGCGCGACCCGCTGGTCGGCGTTGGGCGCGGACGGGCGGGCCAGGTCGGTCACCGTGAAACTCGGGCGGACGCCGCCGGTGTGGCGGCGCATCTGGGTGTACTCGGCCACCCCTGGCACCCGCAGTCGCTCCCGGTTGGCGGCCTCCCAGAGCAGCGCCAGCAGGTACTCCCGCAACTGGCTGACCAGGCGCAGCAGGTGGGCCGGCCGGCCCCGGTCGCGGGCCCGCCGGCACAGGTCGTGCAGCGCCAGGGCGATCGGCCCGCCGTCGGCCGGCGCCGGCGCGTCCGGGTCGCCGTGCCGGTCGAGCACCGCCAGCAGCGCGGCCAGCGTGGGTGCCAGCAGCGTGGGCGCCGCGCCGAGCCCGTCGTCGTCGCAGGCGTCGTCCACCACGAACAGCCAGTTGATCAGGTCGGTGAGCAGGCGCAGGCCGTACGGCGACGCCTCGGGGCAGGCGCGAGCGGCCAGCTCCGCCGCGTACGCCCCGGCCAGCCGCCGGCGTCCGGCCTGGTCCTCCACCAGGCCGAAGTCGCGTACCCAGGCGGCGCTCTCCGCGGCCGCCTGGTCGACGGCGGGGTGACGCCGGGAGGGAAAGGGCGGCTCGTGCAGTGCCGAGAGGGCGAAGTCGCGCATCGTCGTCCCCCTGTCCGCCGCCCCGCGGGGTCGGGCCGGTGCGCAGGAGCGTACGGGAGTACGCAACCGTTATCGACGTTCGGGTGTCCACATTCCACTGTCGGCCGCCGACCGGCTACACACCCTCGGTCACAAGCCCAGTTCGGCGGTACGCAGACGCTCGGCGCGGTCGGCCGGACCGTCCACCTGGACCCGGGCCACCCGCTGCCGTCCGGTGAGGAACAGCACGAGTTCCCCCGGCGCGCCGACGAGCCGCAGCCGCTCGCCGCCGCCACCGGCCCGCAGCTCGCCGTGCCCCGGCGCCTGCACCAGCACCTCGGCCGGGAACCGCCGCAGCGCCATCCGGGCCAGCAGGGACACCCGCTTCCACAGCACCGCCTGCTGCCCGGCGGGCAGGTCACGCGGCTGCCAGCCCGGCCCGGCCCGGCGGACGTCCTCGTGGTGGATGAAGAACTCCATCCCGTTGGCCAGCTCGTCGGTGAGCGGGTTGCTCACCGGGCTCCACACCGGGGGACGGCGTACCCGGCCGATCAGGTCGGCGTACGGCCCGGCGGCGATCCGCCGGCGGACCGACTCGCCGTAGCCGCGCAGCGGCGGCAGCAGGATCCCGCCCGCCGCGTCCGGCCGGCGCTCCCGCACCAGAAGGTGCGCCGCCAGGTCACGGGTGGTCCACCCCTCGTTGACGGTCGGTGCGTCCGGTCCCAGTTCCAGCATCAGGTCGGCGAGCGCCTCGCGCTCCGCTCGGGCGTACCGCGGCATGGCCCGATCGTAGGCCCGTTCCGGCCGATCGGCGCGCCGCGCCCGGCGGGATCGCGCCGCCGGACCGATTCCGGCCGCCCTCGACCCAGGTCCGGCGGGAACGTGACGGCGGACATATCCCGGCCGGGTCGGCGGGACCGGCGGCGAGCGGTAAGGATGGGGGAGAACGATGCGGCTTACGGCGGGGGAGAGCGTGGCGAGCGGGACAAGTCGGGACGTGCTCGGCAGAGGGCTACGGGTGCTCGGCCAGGCCATCCGGGAACAGCCACGGATCTTCGCGGTCGCGGTCAGCGGCAGCGTGCTGTTCGGCCTCCTGGTGATCGCCAGCGCGTACGTGGTCGGCGCGGTGGTCGGCGACGTGGTCGTGCCGGCCGTGGAGCGCGGCGAGGCGGCCCGCGGGGCGCTGGCGCTGGCCGCGGCGGCCCTGTTCGGCATCAGCGTGCTGCGGGTGGTGGGCATCTTCGGCCGCCGGCTCGGCGCCGGTTACATGCAGTACCGGCTCCAGGCCGCCTACCGTCGCCGGGTCACCCGGCGCTACCTGGAGCTGCCGCTGGCCTGGCACCACCGCAACTCCACCGGCACGCTGCTGTCGAACGCCAACTCCGACGTGGAGGCGGCCTGGTACCCGATCGCGCCGCTGCCGTTCGCGGTCGGCACGCTGGTGATGCTCGTCGGCGCGGTGGCCTCGCTGTTCTTCACCGACTGGGCGCTGGCCCTGGTCGGCCTCGCCGTGTTCCCCGCGCTGTTCGCGCTCAACGTGGTCTACTCCCGCCGGATGGCGCCCCGGCAGGCCCGGGCACAGCGGCTGCGGGCCGAGGTCAGCGGCATCGCGCACGAGAGCTTCGACGGCGCGCTGGTGGTCAAGACGATGGGCCGCGAGGCCCAGGAGACGGCCCGCTTCGCCTCCCGCGCCGGTGAGTTGCGCGACGCGCTGATCTCGGTCGGCCGGCTGCGCGGCGTGTTCGACCCGATGCTGGAGACGCTGCCCAGCCTCGGCACGCTCGCCGTGCTGGTGGTCGGCGCGATCCGGTTTCGGCAGGGCGCGATCAGCGTGACCGAGCTGGTCAGCGTCGCGTTCCTGTTCACAGTGCTGGCCTTCCCGGTACGCGCCATCGGCTGGGTGCTGGCCGAACTGCCGCGCAGCGTCGCCGGATGGGACCGGGTCCGCCGGGTGCTCGATGCGACCGGCGAGATGCCGTACGGCACGACGACACTCGACCCGGCCACCCGCGAGCCGGCCACGCTCGCCTTCGACGACGTGCACTTCGCGTACGAGCCGGCCGAGGCGCACCTGCCCGGCGCCAAGGTGCTCGGCGAGGTGACGTTCACCGTCCCGGCCGGGAAGACCGTCGCCCTGGTCGGCCCCACCGGCGCGGGCAAGTCCACGATCGCCTCGCTCGCCGTGCGCCTGGTCGACCCGGGTGCCGGGCGGGTCACGCTGGACGGCGTGGACGTGCGGGAGCTGACCGCCGCCTCGCTCGCCGGCAACGTGGCGCTGGTGGCGCAGGTGCCGTTCGTCTTCGACGACACGGTCCGGGCCAACATCGCGCTCGACCGCGCCGGCATCGGCGACGACGAGGTGTGGGCGGCGCTGCGGCTGGCCGAGGCGGACGGCTTCGTGGCCGCGCTGCCGGACGGGCTGGACACCATGGTCGGCGAGCGGGGCACGTCGCTGTCCGGCGGACAGCGTCAGCGTCTGACACTGGCCCGGGCACTCGCCGGGCGACCCCGGCTGCTGGTGCTCGACGACGCCACGAGCGCCGTCGACCCGCGGGTCGAGGCGGCCATCCTGGCCGGGCTGCGCGCGCCCGCCGACGGCGGCGCCCCGGCGTCGATCCTGGTGGTGGCGTACCGCCGGGCCACCATCGCGCTCGCCGACGAGGTGATCTACGTGGAGCAGGGCCGCGTGGTCGCGCGCGGCACCCACACCGAGCTGCTGGCCACCGTGCCCGGCTACGCCGACCTGGTCACCGCGTACGAGCAGGCCGAGCAGGAACGCGAGCAGAATCGGACGTACGACGAGGTCACCCCGTTGCCCTCGGGCCTGGAGATCGAGGTGGACCGGTGAGTACGACCACGGGGGAGAACAGCGAGAGCACCGAGACCACCTGGCGGACGCTGCGGCGAGGGCTGGCGCTCTCCCCGGAGCTGCGCACCGGCCTCGCCGGAACGCTGGCGCTGGCGCTGGTCTACATGGTCGGCCGGGTCGCCGTGCCGGTGGCGGTGCAGCGAGGCATCGATCACGGCATCGTCGGCGGGCTCGACCTGAACGTCATCTCGCTCACCGTGGCGATCACCGCCGGGGTGCTGGTGGTCACCACCGCCTGCGGCTATCTGATGATGCGCCGGCTGTTCACCGTGAGCGAGACCGCGCTGGCCGGGGTGCGCACCCGGGCGTTCCGGCACGTGCACGACCTGTCCATGCTGCACCAGCAGTCCGAGCGGCGCGGGTCGCTGGTCTCCCGGGTCACCAGCGACGTCGACCAGATCACCCAGTTCCTCCAGTGGGGCGGCGTGATCCTGATCGTCAACCTGGGCCAGCTGCTGGTGACCACCGCAGTGATGCTCGCGTACTCCTGGCAGTTGACGCTCGTGGTGCTCGTCGCGTTCGCGCCCGCGCTGCTGGTGATCCGGCGGTTGCAGCGCCGCCTCGCCGGGGCGTACGGGCTGGTGCGGCAGCGCACCGGCACGTTGCTCGGCGCGATCGGCGAGAGCGTGGTGGGCGCGCCGGTGATCCGGGCGTACGGCATCGCCGGGCGTACCGCGCGGCGGCTGGACACGGCCATCGACGGGCAGCGGGTGGCCCAGCAGAGGGCGATCCGGATCAGCATCATGGGCAGCTCGGTGGGGGAGCTGGCCGCCGGGCTGGCGCTGGCCGGCGTGGTGGTGGTCGGGGTCAGCCTGGGTGCGGGCGGCACGCTGTCGATCGGCCAGCTCACCGCGTTCCTGTTCCTGGTCACGCTCTTCATCCAGCCGGTGCAGATCGCCACCGAGGTGCTCAACGAGGCGCAGAACGCGATCGCCGGCTGGCGCCGGGTGCTGGACGTGCTGGACGTCTCCCCGGACGTGGCGGACCCGGGCGAGCAGGGGCGGGAGCTGCCGCCGGGGCCGCTGGACGCCCGGTTCGCCGGCGTGACGTTCGCCTATCCGGGCGGGCCGCCGGTGCTGCACGACGTGACCCTGGACATCCCGGCCAAGAGCCGGGTGGCGGTGGTGGGCGAGACCGGAAGCGGCAAGACCACGTTCGCCAAGCTGCTCACCCGCCTGATGGACCCGACCGAGGGGGAGGTCCTGCTCTCCGGGGTCGACCTGCGGCAGGTGCGCTTCGACTCCCTGCGCTCCCGGGTGGTGATGGTGCCGCAGGACGGCTTCCTGTTCGACGCCACGGTGGGGGAGAACGTCCGCTTCGCCCGCCCCGACCTGACCGACGAGCGGCTCACCGCCGCCTTCGCCGAGCTGGGCCTGTCCGACTGGTTGGACGGGCTTCCGTCCGGGCTGGACACGCCGGTCGGTGAGCGCGGGGAGGCGCTGAGCGTCGGCGAGCGGCAGCTCGTGGCGCTGGCCCGGGCGTACGTCGCGGACCCGGACCTGCTGGTGCTGGACGAGGCGACGAGCGCTGTCGACCCGGCCACCGAGGTCCGCCTGCAACGGACGCTCGACGCGGTGACCCGGGGCCGGACCACGCTCGCCATCGCGCACCGGCTGTCCACCGCGCAGGCGGCGGACGAGGTGATCGTGGTGGACCGGGGCCGGATCGTGCAGCGCGGCCCGCACGAGGAGCTGGTCCGCGACACCGACTCGGTCTACGCCCTGCTGTACGCCTCCTGGCTCGAGCAGACCCGGTAACCGGTCAGCGGGAGTAGAACTCCACCACCAGCTGCTCGTCGCACATCACCGGCACCTCGTGCCGGGCCGGTTCGCGCACCAGCGTGGCGCGCAGCTCGCCCGGCTGCGCCGACAGGTACGGCCGGGGCTGCTCGTCGGCGTGCGCGCCGGCGGCGGCGAGCTGGAACGGCGGCAGCGCGCGGCTGCGCTCGCGTACGCCGATCACCTGGCCGGGACGCAGCCGGTACGACGGGCGGTCGACCTTGCGCCCGTCGACCGTGATGTGGCCGTGCGCGACGAGTTGGCGGGCCTGGTAGATGCTGCGCGCCAGCCCGGCGCGCAGCACCACCGCGTCGAGGCGCCGCTCCAGCAGGGCGACGAGCGTCTCGCCGGTCTTGCCGGCGCCCCGGGCGGCCTCGTCGAACAGCCGGCGCAGCTGGGCCTCGCTGACGTTGTACTGGTGGCGCAGCCGCTGCTTCTCCAGGAGCCGCACCTGATAGTCGGAGGTGGTACGGCGGGATCGGCCGTGCACACCCGGGGGATAGGGCCGCCGCTCGAAGTACCGCACGCACTTGCGGGTCAGCGGGATGCCGAGGGCTCGGGAGAGCCGGGCCTTGGGCCGGGGGTGGTTCACGTCGACGTCTCCGATCGTCTAGCCTACTTCTTAGGTAAGGCTAACCTATGTTGAGGAGGTCGGGATCATGCGGCCCAGCCCGGCGGAGATCGTGCGAACTTTGGTGGCGGGCCGGTTGCCCGCCCTCGTCCACCTGGCCCGGCATCCCGGCCCGCACCAGGTCCGGCACGCCCTCGACCCCGACGGGCGGGTGCTGCTGCTCGTACCCGTGGTCAGTGACCTCGCCGCCGCGCTCGTGCCGCCGGCGGGGGACACCGACGTGGCCACCGTGCTCGACGTGCTCGACCTGCCGCCCGCGGCCGGGGCGCCCTCGCTCGGCCGGGCCTGGGTGTCCGGCTGGGCCGCCCGGCTGAACGGGGACGAGGCGCGCGACGCGGCGGTCGACTTCGCCGCCACCGACCCGGCCGGCGACCTGCTCGACGTGGGCAGCCGGTTCCACCTGCACCGCTTCGAGGTGGCCGAGGCCCGCTGGGAGCGCGCCGGGCGCGTGCGCCGGGTCGACCCGGAGGCGTACGCGGAGGCCGAGCCGGACCCGCTGCACCCGGTCGAGGCCGACCTGTTGGCGGACCTGGCCGACCACCACGCCGAGCAGGTCGGCGACTACCTGCGGCGGCGGCTCGACCTGCCCGGCGACCAGGTTCCCCGGGTGGTCCGGATCGACAGGTACGGGTTGCTGGTCGCGCACGGGCGGCCCGGCGCGACCCGGCGGGCCCGGCTCGCCTTCCCCCGGCCCGTCGCCGACGTGGCGGAGCTGTCCCGCCTGCTGCACCCGATGCTCTGCCCCCGGGTGAGTGACGTGGCAGGCCCGGCCGGGCTCAGGTGATGTCGCCGGTGAGGTAACGCTGGACCGTCGGACCGGCGGCGGCCACGAGCGTCGCCGGCTCGGCGTCGGCGACCGCGTCGAAGCGGAGTACGTACCGCATCATGGCCAGCCCGGCGAGCTGGGTGGCGACCAGTCCGCCGCGCAGCGGGCGCTGCGCCGGGTCGACGGCGAGGTGGTCCAGAACCGGGCGCAGCACCTGTGTCACCAGGAACTCGCGCAGCAGCCGGGCGGTCCAGTCGTTGCTCACCGCCGAGCGCAGCAGCGCCACCCCGGCGGCGCCGACCGGCGAGTCCCAGACCTCCAGGAACACCCGGACCAGCCGCTCGCCGACGCCGTCCCGGTCGCCCGCCAGCACCGCCGGCAGCAGCCGCCCCGGGTCGGCCGGGAACGCCGTCGCGGCCCGGAACAGCTCCTCCTTGCCGCCGAAGTAGTGGTGCACGAGCGCCGGGTCCACACCGGCCGCGGTGGCGATCGCCCGGATCGACGCGGCGTCGAAGCCGCGCTCGGCGAACGCCTCCCGCGCCGCGGCGAGGATGGCCTCCCGGGTGTCCGGGCTGCCGGGCCGCCGCCCGGTGCGCCGCGCGCTCACCCGCTGCGCCGGCGCAGCGTCGCGGCGGCCAGCACCAGCGCCGCCACCGCCGCCCCGGCCACGATCGCCACGTCCCGCCACATCGTCCCGGTCGGCTCGGCGTGCGCGCCGACCTCCTGCAGCGCCTCGACCGCGTACGAGAGGGGCAGCGCGTCGCTGACCGCCTGGAGCCAGCCGGCCATCTGGTCGCGCGGCACGAACAGGCCGCACAGCAGCAGTTGCGGGGCCACCACCACCGGCATGAACTGGACCGCCTGGAACTCGGTGCGGGCGAACGCCGAGCAGAACAGCCCGAGCGCCACCGCGAGCACCGCGTTCACACCGGCTATCAGCACGACCAGCCACGCGCTGCCCGCGGTCTCCAGCCCGAACACCCGGTACGCGACGATCGAGGCGACAGTGGACTGGAGCACTCCGGCCAGGCCGAACGCGATCCCGTACCCGAACAGCAGGTCGAGCTTGCCCAGCGGCGTGGTGAGCAGGCGCTCCAGCGTGCCCGTGGTGCGCTCGCGGAGCATGGCGATGCTGGTCACCAGGAACATGATGATGAACGGGAAGAAGCCCAGCATGATCAGGGCCACCCGGTCGAACGTGCTCGGCGCGCCGGGCGGGGCGGGCTGGTCGACGTACATGAAGTAGACGAGCGTGAGCAGCACCGACGGCACCACCACGAGCAGCGCCACGGTCCGCCGGTCGTGCCGGAGCTGGCGCAGGATGCGCCCGGTGGTGGCGGCCAGGATCCGTCCGTTCATCGCGCCTCTCCCTCGGCGTCGCGGATCAGGCGCAGGAACGCCTCCTCCAGGTCGTCGGTCCCGGTGGCGGCGCGGACCGCGGCCGGGGTGTCGTCGGCCACCAGCCGGCCCTCGCGGATGAGCAGCAGCCGGTCGCAGCGGGCGGCCTCGTCCATCACGTGGCTGGACACCAGCAGCGTGGTGCCGTTCGCGGCCATGGCGTGGAACCGGGCCCACAGGTCGGCCCGCAGCACCGGATCCTGGCCGACAGTGGGTTCGTCGAGGACCACCAGTTCCGGTTCGCCGACGAGCGCGCAGGCGAGCGAGGCGCGGCTGCGCTGGCCGCCGGAGAGCGTGCCGACGAGCTGGTCGGCCGCGCTCGCCAGGCCGACGTCGTTCACCGCGCGGTCGGCCTCGGCGCGGCCCCGGCCCTGGAGCACCGCGAAGTAGCGGGCGTTCTCCCGCACGGTCAGGTCGGCGTAGACGCTCGGCGCCTGGGTCAGGTAGCCCACCCGGCGGCGCAGGTCGGCCGAGCCGGCGGGGCGGCCGAGCACGTCGACCGCGCCGGAGCCGACCGTCTGCACGCCGACCACCGCGCGCATCAGCGTGGTCTTGCCGCTGCCGCTGGGCCCGAGCAGCCCGGTCACGGTGCCCCGGGGCACCCCGCAGGTGATGCCGTGCAGCACCCGCCGCCCGCCCCGGTCGACCACCAGCTCGCGGACCGACACCGCGTCGTCCATGCTCGCCTCCGTCAATTCATCGCCCGTTGAACTCAACGGTAGGTGAATTCCTCCCCGAGGGCAACGAGGTACTTGACTTCGAGTGCGCTCGAACTGGAAGCCTGGAGGACGTGGACATCAGCACGCGGGAGATGAGCCTCACCGTGGGTGAGGCGGCGGAACGGGTCGGCCTGACCACCTACACGCTGCGCTGGTACGAGCAGGAGGGCCTGGTGGGCCGCGTCGGGCGGGACTCGTCGGGCCGCCGGCGCTACACCGAGTCCGACGTCAACTGGCTGTTCCTGCTCACCCGGCTGCGCCGCACCGGGATGCCGGTGCGCGACATGCGCCGCTACGCCGAACTGGCCCGGCACGGCGACAGCACGCTCGGCGCGCGACGGGCGCTGTTCGAGGCGCACCGGGCCCGTGTACTGGCCCGGATGGCCGAGCTGGAGGAGGACCTGAAGGTCCTCGAACACAAGATCGACGCGTACCGCCGGGCCGAGGAGGAATCCGGCTGAACGCCCCAGTGGCGGACACGGGGTCCGGCAACGGTCATTGCGGTGAAGATCGGATTTCGGCACCATGGCGCCGTGGGTCCAGCGCAGTTGCCCGACACCGCGTTCCTCGACGACTGGGCCGCCCGCCTGCGGCAGGCCGCCGACCGGCCGGTCGTCGGGATCATGCTGCGCGGCAGCCATGCCCGGCGGGCCGCCACCGAGCACAGCGACGTGGACGTGGACGTGCTCGTGGCCGCCGACGACGGACGGGCCGCCGGCGCGGGCGCCCGACAGGCCACGTCCCGCCGCGGCACGCCGTACGCGGCCCGGCGGGCGTACCTGACCGAGTTCGCCGGTCGCCTCGTGCACGTCTCCGTGGCCGCCCGCGACATCCGCTCCTGGGTACGCCGCCTGGGCCAGCCCGCCGACTGGGCGTTCGGGCTCCCGGTCACCGCGCCCGCCCGGCTGCTGTGGGCCGTACCGGAATGGCGTCGCCGGATCGACCTGCCGGTGCTCTGCCAGCCCGCCGACGAGCCGCGCCTGGAGGAGCTGATCGCGACGCTGGGCAAGGTCGCCGCGGCCCGCGTCGCCGACGACCCGGTCGGGGTCCGGCTCGCCGCGGCCGACCTGGCCCGGCTCTGCCCCTCGGTGCTGCGGCCGGCCAACCCGACCGTCCGTGTGGTGTCCCGCCGGGCCGCCCTGACCGCCGCGCTGGACCTGCCGGTCGCCCCGCCCGGCTACCGCCACGACATGCTGCTCTGCCTCGGGCTGCGCGCCGGTGACCCGGCCGAGGTCGGCGCCGCCGCCGGACGGCTGGTCACCGGCATCCTCCCGCTGATCCGCCCGTACGCCGACGAGATCGCCGCCACCCACGGCGCGGATCTGGCCGAGGCGCTGGTCGACGGCCGGGTGGACCGCTACCTCGGCGGGCTGGGCCGGGCGCTGGGGACGGTGACGCCCGCCTCCCGGGACACGTCGGCGGTGCCCGGACCGCGTGCGGGAGAATGGTCAACCGTGCCCGCCCCTGACGCGCCGCTGACCGGCGCCCCCGCTCCCGGACCGGCCCGTCCGTCCCGGCTCGACCCGGCCGTCGCGGCCCGGCTCCGCCGCACCCCGGACGGCCTGGTCGCCGCCGTGGTCCGCGCCCACGACTCGGGCGAGGTGCTGATGGTCGCCTGGATGGACGACGAGGCGCTGCACCGCACGCTCACCACCGGGCGGGCCACCTACTGGTCGCGCAGCCGCGGCGAGTACTGGGTCAAGGGCGCCACCTCGGGCAACCACCAGTACGTGCGCTCGGTGGCGCTCGACTGCGACGGCGACGCGCTGCTGGTCAGCGTCGAGCAGGTCGGCGCGGCCTGCCACACCGGGCAGCGCACCTGCTTCTTCACCGAACTGCCGGTCAGCTCCCCGGAGGCGACCCCGTGACCGACGGCACGGTCAACCCGGACCGGTCCACCTTCGCCGACCTGGCCGCCCGCTGGCGGGTCGTGCCGGTGACCCGGCGGCTGCTCGCCGACGCGGAGACGCCGGTCGGGGTCTACCGCAAGCTGGCCGGCGGTCCCGGCACGTTCCTGCTGGAGTCCGCCGAACAGGGCGTCGGCTCGGCCGGCACGGCCTGGTCGCGCTACTCGTTCATCGGGGTACGCAGCGGCGCCACGCTCACCGAGCGCGACGGCACGGCGAGCTGGACCGGCACGCCACCGGCGGGCGTGCCCACCGAGGGCGACCCGGTCACCGTGCTGCGCGAGACGGTCGCCGCGCTCGCCGGGCCGGGCTGGGATCCGGCCGGTGACATGCCGCCGCTGACCGGCGGCCTGGTCGGCTACCTCGGGTACGACCTGGTCCGCCGGTTCGAGCGCCTGCCCGAGCTGACCGAGGACGAGCTGGACGTGCCCGAGCTGGGCATGATGCTCGCGACCGACCTGGTGGTCCTCGACCACTACGAGGGCTCCGCGATCCTGGTCGCCAACGCGGTGCTGCCGCCGCTGGACGACCCCGACCGGGCCGAGCGGGTCGAGGCCGCGTACCACCACGCCGTCGGCCGCCTCGACGCGATGACCAGCGCGTTGTCCCGGCCGATTCCGCCCATGGTCTCGACTGTCGGCCGGCCCGGCGTCGGCGAGGTGGTCAGCCGCACCCCCGCGGGCGCCTACCCGGAGGCGGTGGAGGCGGCCAAGGAGGCGATCCGGGCCGGCGAGTGCTTCCAGATCGTGCTCAGCCAGCGCTTCGAGCGCCCCACCGACGCCGACCCGCTCGACGTCTACCGGGTGCTGCGCACCACGAACCCCAGCCCGTACATGTACCTGTTGCGCTTCGACGGCTTCGACATCGTCGGCTCGTCGCCGGAGGCGCACCTCAAGGTCAGCGCCGGGCCGGACGGGCGGCGGCGGGCGCTGCTGCACCCGATCGCCGGCACCCGGCCGCGCGGCGGCTCCCCGGACGGCGACGCCAAGCTCGCCGCCGAGCTGCTCGCCGACCCCAAGGAACGCGCGGAGCACGTGATGCTCGTCGACCTGGGCCGCAACGACCTGGGCCGGGTGTGCCGGCCGGGCACCGTCGAGGTGCCCGAGTTCGCCACCATCGAGCGCTACAGCCACGTCATGCACATCGTCTCCACAGTCGTCGGGGAGCTGCGCGACGACCGCACCGCGTTCGACGCGCTGGCCGCGACGTTCCCGGCCGGGACGCTCAGCGGCGCGCCCAAGGTGCGGGCCATGGAGATCATCGAGGAGTTGGAGCCGGTGCGGCGCGGCGTCTACGGCGGCACCGTCGGCTACTTCGCCTTCGGCGGCGACCTGGACATGGCCATCGCGATCCGTACCGCGCTGATCCGCGACGGCCGCGCCTACGTGCAGGCCGGCGCCGGGATCGTGGCTGATTCCGACCCCGCCGCCGAGGACCAGGAGACGCGGAGCAAGGCCGCCGCCGTCCTCGCCGCGATCGCGGCCGCCGAGACGCTGCGGGCCGCCCGGTGAGCGCGCCCGGCGCCACCGCGCCGCCGGCCCGCGGGCGGCGCGAACTCGCGTACGCGGTGCTGCTCTGCCTGGCCGGCGCGGGCCTGGCCTGCTGGGCGGTGACCCGGACCTGGTCGGTCGAGGTGACCGCCCGGGCGTCGCTGCCGTCCGGGCGGGCCGAGCGCACCGGTACGGAGCTGCTGCCCTGGGTGCTGGCACTGACGTACGTGGGACTCGCCGGCGGTGGCGCGGTGCTCGCCACCCGGGGCCGGCTGCGCCGGCTGCTGGGTGTGCTGCTGGCCGCTGTCGGCGTGGCCGTGGCGGTCGGCGGCGGGATCGGCCTGACCGAGGGCGGGGTGAGCCGGCAGTGGCCGGCGCTGGTGCTGGCGGGCGGCCTGGCCCTGGCGGCCGGCGGCGCGTTCACCGCGCTGCGCGGCGACGGCTGGCCGGCGATGGGCGCCCGGTACGAGCGGCGGTCCGCTCCGGCGGACGAGCCCGGCCGGCCGGCGGTCGAGCGCGGCACCCGGGACGCGTGGGACGCGCTGGACCGGGGCGAGGACCCGACGGTCAGCTGACCGGCTGCGCCTCGCGGGCGTCGCGCCGCTGCCGGGCCGCGGCCCGCGCGGCGGCCAATTCGGCCACCAGCCGCTCCAGCTCGCGGCGCTGGGCGGCGCGGGCCCGGTCGGCGCAGACCGCCTCCCAGGCGTTGCCCCGGGCGGTACGCATCCGGCCGTCACCGGCCACCGCGCGTTCGAGCGTGTGCACCACGCCGACGGCGAGCGAGGCGACGGTACGGGAGATGGTGGTCAAGCCGATGGTCTCGGTCGGCCCGTTGGCGCTCATGGTCACCCCATACGAGATCGTTGGCGACGGTCGGCAGCCGCCGGCGTCGAGTGTGCCCGACGACGATGCTTCCGGGCGGACGTTTCGCCGCCGTGAAGCACAGGTCAACGCTGTCGCACCGCGGGCGACCTGGGCAGGGCCGGAGGTCCTTGAGCTTGGTCACAGCGGCCGCCGGGACCCGTCCTGCGGGCACGGAACGGTCGTGGTGAGATAGGGGATGGGTGACGGTCGATGTCATCGGTGGCGCTGCGTGACATGGCGTTCACCAGAAGTCGGCCATCATGCCACAGCCCATGTCGTGAGGTGCGCCATACCCCCCGGCACTCGTCGCCAGGTGGCGCCCCCTAGCATCGGCCCATGACGCCCGGAGAGGGGAGTCCGTTGGTGACTGCTGAGCATGCGCACGCGGAGGGGGACGACGCCGGAGCGGCGCCGTCCGCAGGGGTGCTCGACGAGATCCTGGCCGGTGTGCGCGAGGACGTGGCCCGGCGCCAGGAGCAGGTTCCGCTGGAGCGGATCCGGGAACTGGCCGCCGCCGCGCCGCCACCGCTGGACGCGTACGCGGCCCTGCGCCGCCCCGGTGTGGCCGTGATCGCCGAGGTGAAGCGCTCGTCGCCGTCCAAGGGGCGGCTGGCCGAGATCGCCGACCCGGCCGTTCTGGCCGGGGACTACGCGGCAGGTGGCGCGCGGGCGATCAGTGTGCTCACCGAGGGCCGCTGGTTCGGCGGGTCGCTCGACGACCTCGCCGCGGTGCGGGCCGCGGTGAACGTGCCGGTGCTGCGCAAGGACTTCGTGGTCTCCAGCTACCAGGTGCACGAGGCCCGCGCGCACGGCGCCGACCTGGTGCTGCTGATCGTCGCCGCGCTGGAGCAGAACGTGCTGGTCGGGCTGCTGGAGCGGATCGAGTCGCTCGGCATGACCGCGCTCGTCGAGGTGCACACCGAGGAGGAGGCGGACCGCGCCCTGGAGGCCGGCGCCCAGGTCATCGGCGTGAACGCCCGCGACCTGCGTACCCTGGAGGTCGACCGCTCGGTGTTCGAGCGGATCGCGCCCGGGCTGCCGAGCAGCGTCGTCAAGATCGCCGAGTCCGGGGTGCGCGGTCCGCACGACTTGATCCGGTACGCCTCAGCCGGCGCCGACGCCGTGCTGGTGGGCGAGGGCCTGGTCACTCAGAAGAGCCCGCGCGAAGCGGTCGCCGAGCTGGTCAACGCCGGTAACCACCCGGCGACGCCCCGCCCGGTGCGCTGAGCCGCCGGGCACCCGATCCGAGAGGACGCCCGCGATGAGCGCCGCACCCGCAACCGGCCAGGTCCCCGACGCCGCCGGTCACTTCGGCCGGTTCGGCGGCCGGTTCGTCCCCGAGGCGCTGGTCGCCGCGCTGGACGAGCTGGACGCGGCGTACCGAAAGGCGATGGGCGACGAGGACTTCCTCGCCGAGTTCGGCGCGCTGCTGCGCGACTACGCCGGCACGCCCTCGCTGCTCTACGAGGCCCGGCGGTTCTCCGCGCAGATCGGCGCGCGGGTACTGCTCAAGCGCGAGGACCTCAACCACACCGGCGCCCACAAGGTCCGCAACGTGCTGGGCCAGGCGCTGCTGACCAAACGGATGGGTAAGCGGCGGGTCATCGCGGAGACCGGCGCCGGCCAGCACGGCGTCGCCACCGCCACCGCCGCCGCGCTGTTCGACCTGGAATGCGTCGTCTACATGGGCCAGGTGGACACCGAGCGGCAGGCGCTGAACGTGGCGCGGATGCGGATGCTCGGCGCCACTGTCGTCCCGGTGACCGCCGGCTCGCGCACGCTCAAGGACGCGATGAACGAGGCGATGCGGGACTGGGTCGCCAACGTCGAGGACACCCACTACCTGATCGGCACCGCCGCCGGCCCGCACCCGTTCCCGGAGATGGTCCGGGACTTCGTGCGCGGCATCGGCGAGGAGGCCCGCCGGCAGTGCCTGGACCTGACCGGCGCGCTGCCGGACGCGGTCGCGGCCTGCGTCGGCGGCGGCTCCAACGCGCTCGGCATCTTCCACGCGTTCGTGCCGGACACCGGGGTCCGGCTCTACGGCTTCGAGGCCGGCGGCGAGGGCGTCGACACCGGCCGGCACGCCGCCAGCATCACCGGCGGCTCCTCCGGCGTGCTGCACGGCACCCGCACGTACGTCCTCCAGGACGCCGACGGGCAGACCATCGAGTCGCACTCGATCTCGGCGGGCCTGGACTACCCGGGCGTCGGCCCGGAGCACGCCTGGCTGCACGACACCGGCCGGGCCACCTACCTGCCGGTCGACGACGCCGACGCGATGGCCGCGTTCGAGCTGCTCTGCCGCACCGAGGGCGTGATCCCGGCGATCGAGAGCGCACACGCGCTCGCAGGCGCCCGCGCCATCGCCCCCCGGCTCGCCGAGGAGCTGGGCCGGGAGCCGGTGATCGTGGTCAACCTGTCCGGCCGGGGCGACAAGGACGTGCACACCGCCGGCGCGTACTTCGGCATCCTCGACAAGGAGTGACAGCGTGAGCCGCATCGGGGTCGCCTTCGACAAGGCGCGGGCGGACGGGCGGGCGGTGCTGGTCGGCTGCATGCCGGCGGGCTTCCCGACTGTCGAGGGCAGCATCGCCGCCATGAAGGCCATGGTCGAGGCGGGCGTGGACGTCATCGAGGTGGAGATCCCCTACTCCGACCCGGTGATGGACGGCCCGGTCATCCAGAAGGCGAGCGACATCGCGCTCGCCGGGGGCGTCCGCGTCGCGGACACGCTGCGCGCCGTCGAGGCGGTCGCCGCGACCGGGGCGAGCGTGGTCACCATGACCTACTGGAACCCGATCGAGCAGTACGGCGTGGACGCGTTCGCCCGCGACATGGCCGCCGCTGGTGGCACCGGCCTGGTCACGCCGGACCTGATTCCCGACGAGGCCGCCGAGTGGCTGGCCGCCTCCGACGCGCACGGCCTGGACCGCACGTTCCTGGTCTCCCCGTCCTCGACCGACGCGCGGCTGCGGATGACCGCCGAGCACTGCCGTGGGTTCGTCTACGCCACCGCGATCATGGGCGTCACCGGCGCCCGCGCGCAGACCTCCGAGGCGGCCCCGGTCCTGGTCTCCCGGCTGCGCGAGGTCACCGACATCCCGGTCGGCGTCGGGCTGGGCGTGGGCACCGGCGCGCAGGCCGCCACCGTCGCCGGGTACGCCGACGCGGTGATCGTGGGCAGCGCGCTCGTCCGCTGCGTGCTGGACGCCCCGGACCAGGCCGCCGGCCTGACCGCGCTGCGCAAGCTCAGCGCCGAACTCGCCGAAGGCGTCCGCAACCCCGCTCGCTGACGGGCCGCCTCTCCGACCGAGATCTTGGTACGAAACGGCCCCTATGAGGGCCACTTCGTACCAAGATCGGGAAAGCGGTCGGGCAACCTCGACGGTCAGCGCTTGGTGCTGTCCACCGGCCGCGACGCGCGCTGGCCGGGTGGCGTGCTCGGACCGTCTGCGGGTTCCGCCGTCGACCCGTCGGCAGCGGTGCGGCGGAGCACGCCGGAGCGCCCGGCGAGCGCGTCCGCGACCGCCGCGCGCGTGGTGGGGGTCAGCGCACCGGGTAGCCCCTCCGCGGGCCACCACTGCACCAGACAGCCGGCCACCGGCTCGCTCAGCGGCTCGACACCGGCCGGCGCGGCGCGGAACACGTGCACCAGCACGTCCGGCCGCCCGCCGCACCGCCCGGCCGGCGGCGGGGAGGTATCCGGGTCGGTGACCCGGTAGAGGCCGACCAGGTCGACCAGCTCCACCGCCCAGCCGGTCTCCGCGCGGACCGCCCGGACGGCGGCGTCCGGCGGGCTCTCGTCGTGACGCAGCCGCCCGCCCGGCAACCCCCAGCGGCGGGCCCCCTCGGACCGGCGGCAGAGCAGCAGCCGGCCAGACCCGTCGGTGACGACAGCGGCGACCGCCCAGGTGAGCGGGCTCATGGACAAAGAGCCTACGACCGTGCAAACCAGAAGTCATCCGACCCGCGCGGCAGGCGGCCCGGGGTGCCGCACACACAGTCCGCACCGGTACCGTGTGCACCCGTGACCCTCGCCCCGATGACCCCACTGGCGGCCATGCCCAGCCCCAGCACCGCCGTCTGGCAGCTCGGTCCGGTTCCGATCCGGGCGTACGCGCTCTGCATCATCCTCGGCATCGTGGTGGCCTGCGTGGTCACCGAGTACCGGCTGCGCCGCCGCGGTGTGGCGCCGGGCGCGGTGCTCGACATCGCCGTCTGGGCCGTGCCCGCGGGCATCATCGGCGCGCGGATCTACCACGTGATCACCTCGCCGGAGAAATACTTCGGCGCCGGCGGCGAGCCGATCAAGGCGCTCTACATCTGGGAGGGCGGTCTCGGCATCTGGGGCGCGGTGGCCGGTGGCGCGGTCGGCGCGTGGTTCGCCGCCCGGCAGCTCGGCATCCCGTTCACCGTCATCGCCGACGCGCTGGCCCCGGGGCTGCCCCTGGCGCAGGCCGTCGGCCGCCTGGGCAACTGGTTCAACAACGAGCTGTACGGCGGGCGGACCACGCTGCCGTGGGGCATGGAAGTGCACGTGATGGACCCGGACAACCCGGGTCACGCGCTGCGTGACGACGCCGGCAACCCGGTGCTCCAGCCGGGGCTCTACCACCCGACGTTCCTCTACGAGGCGCTCTGGAACGTCGGCGTCGCCGCGCTGGTGCTGTTCCTCGACCGCAAACTGCGGCTCGGGCGTGGCCGGGCGTTCGCGCTCTACGTGATGGGCTACACGGCGGGCCGGTTCTGGATCGAGCTGATGCGCACCGACGAGGCGAACCTGATCCTCGGCGTACGCCTCAACGTGTGGACCGCCGCGCTGGTCTTCCTCGGCGCGCTGGCCTACTTCATCCGGGTCCGCGGTCCCCGCGAATACCTCGTGCCGGTGGGCGAGCCGGCCCCCGCGGCCGGTCCGGCCGGCGACGTGTCCCAGGTCGACCTCTCCGCCCGGGAGGCCACCGCAGGGCCGGCCGCGCCCGAGGGCTACCGCGTGGTGACCGAGGAACAGTTCGACGCGTACCGGGAGACCGGCGTGCTGCCCCCGGAGCCGGACGACGAACCGGCACGAGCCGAGTCCGCCACCGACGACGCCGCGTCGGACGGCACGGACGGCGACGACAGCGCGAACGCCGACCCGGCGGACGGCGACGACACGGGCGCCGACCCGGAGCGGGCGGACGCCGAGCGTACGAACGCCGGCCGGGCCGAGGGCGGCGGGCGCCCGGCGGACCGGGACAGCTGAGCGGGGGAGTCATGCGCAGCGCGGTGGTGGTCGGCGCCGGCCTCGGCGGAATGGCGGCGGCCGGTGTGCTGGCCCGGTCGGGCTGGCAGGTCACGCTGCTGGAACGCGCCGACCGGGTCCGCCCGGAGGCAACCGCCGTGGTGCTCTGGCCCAACGGGGTACGCGCGCTGCGCGCCCTCGGGCTGGGCGACGGGCTGGACGCGATCGCCACCCCGCTGCCCGACGGCGGCGTGCGCCGGCCGGACGGCCACTGGCTGGTGCAGGCCCGGTCCACGCCGGCCGAGCGGATGCCCGTGGTGGTGCACCGGGAGGATCTGCACGACGCGCTCATCGCCGGCCTGGGCGACCGGGTCGAGTTGCGTACCGGCGTGACCGTGCGGACGGTACGCGCGGCGTCGGGCGAGCGTCCGGCGGTGGGCGACGGACGGCACACCTACGAGGCGGACCTGGTGGTGGCCGCCGACGGCACTGACAGCGAGATCCGCCGGCACCTCGCGCCGGAGACCGCGGTGGTCAGCTCCGGGTGCGCCGCCTGGCGGGCGGTCATCCCCTGGTACCGGGCCCCGCAGCTGCCGGACGACCAGCCGGTGCACGGCGAGACGCTCGGCGCCGGGTACCGCTTCCTGGCCGCCTCACTCGGCGAGCGGGGCACCGCGGGCGCGTCCCGCCGGGGCGGCGTCTACTGGGTCGCCACCGCCGCGGGCGCGCCCCGGCCGGAGCCGCCGGAGATCCAGCTCGCGCTGCTCAAACGCTGGTTCGCGGGCTGGCCCGCCCCGATCGGGACGCTGCTGGAGGCGACCGACCCGGAGGACGTCGTCCAGCAGGAGATCCGCGAGCTGCGCCCGCTGCCCAAGGCGTACGGCTTCCCGGCCGGCCCGGGCGGCGTGGTGCTGCTCGGCGACGCCGCGCACGCCATGCCGCCGCACCTCGGGCAGGGCGCCTGCCTGGCGTTCGAGGACGCGGCGACGCTGGCCGGGCTGCTGCGGGAGTCGCGGCTGCCGGACGCGGTGACCGCGTACGACAGGTTGCGCCGCCCCCGTGCGGCCACGATGGTCCGGCAGACCCGGCGGATGTCGGCGGTCCTGCAGGCCCGGGGCCGGCTGGCGCTGCGTGCCCGGGACGCGGCCCTGGGCACGATCAGCCCGCGACTGCGCAACACCGCCGCCGCGGCGGCCGCCGCCTGGCAGCCGCCGTCCTGACCGTCCCGACGCTCACCGTCCCGCAGCGGGCCCGGCCGGAAGCGGCCCGCCCAGCGACGGCGCGGGCGGGCGGCCCGGCCGGTCCTCAGATGACGGCGGCGGGCTCGGCGATGCAGGCGGTGCCGACGCGGCGGAACCCGACCCGCAGGTAGACGCGGGCGATGTCCTCGCTGCCGGCGCTCAGGAAGATCAGGTCGGTGCCGGCGGCGCGCAGTTCCCGCGCGAGGGTGGCGGTCACCGCCGCGCCCAGCCCACGCTGCCGGGCGGACGGCAGCGTGGCCACCCCGGCGATCTCCGCCACGTCGTCCACCCGCATCGCCATCCCGCTGGCGAGCGCGCCCTCGTCGGGCGTACCGGCGAGCACCGAGATGCGCCGCCCGTCGGCGACCCGGGTCGCCTCCTCCTCCAGCGCCGCCACGTCCAGCTGGGCGAGGGTGGCGTCGCGCTCGGCCGGCCCGGCGTCGCCGCGCGCGGTGCCGCCGTTGGCGAAGCCGACCGCCGCGACGGCCCGCCGCAGCGCGATGTCCGCCGCGAAGCCGGCGTCGCCGGGGTCCAGCACCCGCACCGGTACGTCGCTGAGCGTCCCCGGGTCGGGCAGCCGTTCCGGTTCCAGCAGCATCAGCGGCGCCTCCAGCACGCTGAGCCCGGCCGAGCGGGCCACGGCGAGCAGATCCGGCTGGTGCTCGTGCACCCACTCGAACGCCTCCGGCAGGCCCAGTTCCCGCTGCCGGGCGCGGACGGCTGTGACGTCGGCGAGCGTGGGCGGCTCGTCGGCGTCGAGCCGGGGCCGGGCGTAGAACGGCCATCCGGCGCCGTTCCGGACGAACAGCACCAGGGCGCCGTACTCCTCGGTCCGGGCCCCGTCGCGGGGCACCGCATCGTAGAACCGCTCCAACCGGGCGAGTGCGTCAGCGCGTGCGAGATCCACCGCGCGAGACTACACGTCCCAGCATCTGGAAGTGTGATCAATCTGAACTGG
The DNA here is from genome assembly GCF_008868145.1 of Micromonospora sp. AMSO1212t. Taxonomy (NCBI): domain Bacteria; kingdom Bacillati; phylum Actinomycetota; class Actinomycetes; order Micromonosporales; family Micromonosporaceae; genus Micromonospora; species Micromonospora sp. AMSO1212t. Next base: position 17,628 of record NZ_WBKS01000023.1, on the reverse strand, counting down.
CCTTGCGCCGGAAGCCCTAACGTAGACTCAATAAACCGCAGAGGGCCGACGTCGTCCCCATCATGATCCATCCTGAGTGACGACAGGAGGCCCGGTGGCCTTTCCGTACCCTCACAGCCCGCAGTCGGCCCAACCGGCGACCGGGCTCTACGACCCCGCGTACGAGCACGACGCCTGCGGCGTGGCCTTCGTGGCCGACCTGCACGGGCGGCGCTCGCACCAGGTCGTCGCGAACGGCCTCGGGGCGCTGTGCCGGCTGGACCACCGGGGCGCCCGGGGCGCGGAGCACAACACCGGGGACGGCGCGGGCATCATGATCCAGGTGCCGGACGCGTTCCTGCGCGCCACCGTCGACTTCCCGCTGCCCCCGGCCGGTCAGTACGCCACCGGCCTGGTGTTCCTGCCCGACGACGACGTGGCCGAGGCCCGTGCCCGCCAGGTGGTCGACAAGTACGCGCTGGTCGAGGGCGCCGACGTGCTCGGCTGGCGGGAGGTGCCGACCGACCCGTCCGGGCTGGGCGAGACCGCGCTCGCGGCGATGCCCCGGGTCCGGCAGTTGTTCGTGGCCGCCCACCGGCTGACCGGCTCGCCGGCCGGCCCGGCGGGCTCCCCGCTGACCGGGCTCGACCTGGACCGGGTGGCGTTCTGCCTGCGCAAGCAGGTCGAGCGGGAGACCGCCGAACGGGGCGTCCCGGCGTACTTCCCGTCGCTGTCCGGCCGCACCATGGTGTGGAAGGGCATGCTCACCCCGGACCAGCTCCCCGCGTTCTACCCGGAGCTGACCGACGAGCGGGTGGTGAGCGCCATCGCGCTGGTGCACTCGCGCTTCTCCACGAACACGTTCCCGTCCTGGCCGCTGGCGCACCCGTACCGGTTCATCGCGCACAACGGCGAGATCAACACCATTCGCGGCAACCGCAACTGGATGCAGGCCCGGGAGGCGTTGCTCCGCAGCCCGAGCATCCCCGGCAACATCCGCCGGGTCTTCCCGGTCTGCACCCCGGCGGCGTCCGACTCGGCCAACTTCGACGAGGTGCTCGAACTGCTGCACCTGGCCGGGCGGAGCCTGCCGCACGCGGTGCTCATGATGATCCCCGAGGCGTGGGAGAACGACCCGGACATGCGCGCCGACAAGCGCGCGTTCTACCGCTTCCACGCCAGCCTGATGGAGCCGTGGGACGGTCCGGCATCGGTCGCGTTCACCGACGGCGAGATCGTCGGCGCGGTGCTGGACCGCAACGGCCTGCGCCCGGGCCGCTGGTGGCACACCGCCGACGGCCTGGTGGTGCTGGGCAGCGAGGCGGGCGTGCTCGACCTGGACCCGGCCACCGTGGTCGCCAAGGGCCGGCTCCAGCCGGGCAAGATGTTCCTGGTCGACACCGTCAACGGCCGGATCGTCTCCGACGACGAGATCAAGACCGAGCTGGCCGCCGAGCAGCCGTACCAGGAGTGGCTGCACGCCGGCCTGATCGAGCTGGACGACCTGCCGCCGCGCGAGCACACCGTCTACACCCACGACTCGGTACGCCGCCGCCAGCAGACGTTCGGCTACACCGAGGAGGAGCTGAAGATCCTGCTCGGTCCGATGGCCCGCAGCGGCGCGGAGCCGATCGGCTCGATGGGCACGGACACCCCGATCGCCCCGCTGTCGACCCGGCCGCGGCTGCTCTACGACTACTTCCATCAGCTCTTCGCCCAGGTCACCAACCCGCCGCTGGACGCCATCCGGGAGGAGCTGGTGACCAGCCTGGCGTCCACGATCGGGCCGGAGGGCAACCTGCTCGACCCGGGCCCGGCGAGCTGCCGGCAGATCGTGCTGCCGTACCCGGTGATCGACAACGACGAGCTGGCCAAGATCCTGTCCATCGACGAGGACGGCGACCTGCCCGGTTTCAAGGCGGTCCGGGTCTCCGGCCTGTACCGGATCCGCGACGGCGGCGCCGGCATCAAGGCCCGGCTGACCGAGATCTGCCGGCACGTCTCCGAGGCGATCGAGGACGGCGTGCGCATCCTGGTGCTCTCCGACCGGGACTCCAACGCCGACCTGGCGCCGATCCCGTCGCTGCTGCTGACCGCGGCGGTGCACCAGCACCTGGTCCGCGAGCAGACCCGCACCCAGGTGGCGCTGATCGTCGAGTCCGGCGACTGCCGCGAGGTGCACCACGCGGCCGTGCTGATCGGGTACGGCGCGGCGGCGGTCAACCCGTACCTGGCGTTCGAGTCGGTGGAGGACATGATCTCCACCGGCGTGCTGAGCGGCGTCGACCGGGTCAAGGCCGTCCGCAACTACGTCAAGGCGCTCGGCAAGGGCGTCCTGAAGATCATGTCCAAGATGGGCATCTCGACCGTGTCCTCGTACTGCGGCGCGCAGGTGTTCGAGGCGGTCGGCCTGGACACCCGCCTGGTCCACAGGTACTTCCGCGGCACACCGAGCACCATCGGCGGCATCGGGCTGGCCGAGATCCACGCCGAGGTGGCGGCCCGGCACGGGCGGGCCTGGCCGGCGCCGGGCGCGCAGGCGAGCGACCGGCTGGAGGTCGGCGGCGAGTACCAGTGGCGCCGCGAGGGTGAGCTGCACCTGTTCAACCCGGAGACCGTTTTCCTGCTCCAGCACGCCACCCGCAGCCGCCAGTACGACGTGTTCCGGCAGTACACCGCGAAGGTCGACGAACTGGCCGCGCAGGCGGGCTCGCTGCGCGGGCTGTTCACGCTGCGCACCGGCGTACGCCCGGCGGTGCCGCTGGACGAGGTCGAGCCGGCCGGCGAGATCGTCAAGCGCTTCGCCACCGGCGCCATGTCGTACGGGTCGATCTCGGCGGAGGCGCACGAGACGCTCGCCATTGCGATGAACCGGCTCGGCGGCAAGTCCAACACCGGCGAGGGCGGCGAGGACGTCGAGCGGCTGCACGACCCGGCCCGGCGCTCCGCGGTCAAGCAGATCGCCAGCGGCCGGTTCGGCGTGACCAGCGAATACCTCGTCAACGCCGACGACCTGCAGATCAAGATGGCGCAGGGCGCGAAGCCCGGCGAGGGCGGGCAGCTGCCCGGCAACAAGGTCTGGCCGTGGATCGCCCGGACCCGGCACGCCACCCCCGGCGTCGGCCTGATCTCGCCGCCGCCGCACCACGACATCTACTCCATCGAGGACCTGGCCCAGCTCGTCCACGACCTCAAGTGCGTCAACCCGGCCGCCCGGGTGCACGTCAAGCTGGTCAGCGAGGTGGGCGTGGGCACCGTCGCGGCGGGTGTGGCCAAGCTCAAGGCCGACGTCATCCTGATCTCCGGACACGACGGCGGCACCGGCGCGTCCCCGCTCAACTCGCTCAAGCACGCCGGCACCCCGTGGGAGCTGGGCCTGGCCGAGGCGCAGCAGACGCTGCTGCTCAACAAGCTGCGTGACCGGGTGACGGTGCAGGTCGACGGTCAGCTCAAGACCGGCCGGGACGTGCTGATCGCGGCGCTGCTCGGTGCCGAGGAGTTCGGCTTCGCCACCGCGCCGCTGATCGTCGAGGGCTGCGTGATGATGCGGGTGTGCCACCTGGACACCTGTCCGGTCGGCATCGCCACCCAGAACCCGGTGCTGCGTGAGCGCTTCACCGGCCGCCCCGAGTTCGTGGAGAACTTCTTCCTCTTCCTCGCCGAGGAGGTCCGGGGCTATCTTGCCGAGCTGGGCTTCCGCAGCATCGACGAGGCGATCGGCCACACCGAGCTGCTCGACGTGGTCGGCGCGATCGACCACTGGAAGGGCCACGGGCTCGACCTGAGCCGCGTGCTGCACCTGCCGGAGCTGCCCGAGGGCGCGGCCCGCCGGGGCGTACGCGCCCAGGACCACGGCCTCGACGCGGCGCTGGACAACCGGCTCATCGAGCTGGCCGGGCCGGCGCTGCGCGACAGTACTCCGGTCCGGGTCGAGGTCGAGGTCCGCAACGAGCACCGCAGCGTCGGCGCGATGCTCGGCGGCGAGGTGACCCGCCGCTTCGGCGGCGCCGGCCTGCCCGACGACACGATCGAGTTCCGGCTGCGCGGCACCGCCGGCCAGTCGTTCGGCGCGTTCCTGCCGCGCGGGGTCACGCTGCGCCTGTACGGCGACGCCAACGACTACGTCGGCAAGGGACTGTCCGGCGGCCGGATCGTGGTCCGGCCGGACGCCGACGCGCCGTTCGTCGGCGTGGACGCCGCAGCGGGCCGTCGCGCCGAGGACCAGATCATCGCCGGCAACACCATCCTGTACGGCGCCACCGGCGGCGAGGTGTTCCTGCGCGGCCGGGTGGGGGAGCGGTTCGCGGTGCGCAACTCCGGCGCGGTGGCGGTGGTCGAGGGCCTCGGCGACCACGGCTGCGAGTACATGACCGGCGGCACCGTCGTGGTGCTCGGGCCGACCGGGCGCAACTTCGCCGCCGGCATGTCCGGCGGCACCGCGTTCGTGCACCGGCTCGACCAGCAGCTGGTCAACGCGGAGCTGGTCGACCTGTCGCCGCTGCGCGACGCGGAGCGCGACCGGCTGCACGAGCTGGTGCAGCGGCACTTCGCCGAGACGGACTCGGCGGTCGCCGAGGATCTGCTCAAGCGCTGGCCGCAGGCGGTGGAGGAGTTCACCGCAGTGGTGCCCCGGGACTACCGCCGGGTCATGGAGATCATGCGGGCCGCCGAAGCCGCCGGCCGAGACGTCGACGACGCGGTGATGAGTGCCCTCTCTCCCGCGCCGGTACCGCCCGCGCCCCGGGCGGTCGCCCAGGAGGTGGCTCGTGCCTGACCCGAACGGTTTCCTGCGCTACGACCGGCGGCTGCCGGCCCGCCGTCCGGTGCCGGTGCGCATCTCCGACTGGCGGGAGGTCTACCCGCCGGCCGGTGAGGAGCTGATCCGCGAGCAGGCCACCCGGTGCATGGACTGCGGCATCCCGTTCTGCCACGACGGCTGCCCGCTGGGCAACCGCATCCCGGACTGGAACGACCTGGTCCGCACCGGCAACTGGGACGCCGCCGTGGAGTCGCTGCACGCCACCAACAACTTCCCCGAGTTCACCGGCCGGCTCTGCCCGGCGCCGTGCGAGGCGGCCTGCGTGCTCGGCCTCGGCGGTCAGCAGCCGGTCACCATCAAGCAGGTCGAGGTGGAGATCGCCGACGCGGCGGTTGCCCGCGACGGCCTGCGGCCCCGGCCCGCCTCCGCCCTGACCGGCCGGTCGGTAGCGGTGGTCGGCTCCGGCCCGGCCGGGCTGGCCGCCGCGCAGCAGCTCGCCCGCGCCGGTCACACGGTCACCGTGTACGAGCGCGACGACGCGATCGGCGGCCTGCTCCGCTACGGCATCCCCGACTTCAAGCTGGAGAAGCAGCACATCGACAGGCGGCTGGCCCAGCTCACCGCCGAGGGCGTGCGCTTCCGGACCGGCGTCGAGGTCGGCGTCGACGTGACCGCCGAGCAGTTGCGCGCCGAGCACGACGCGGTGCTGCTGGCGTGCGGCGCGTTGCAGGGCCGGGACACCCCGGCCACGCCCGGCCGGGCGCTGCGCGGCGTGCACCAGGCGATGTCGCACCTGGTGGCCGCGAACCGGGTGGTGGCCGCCGCGGGGGACGGGCGGCCCGCGCTGGCGACGCTGCCCGACGGTACGCCGATCGACGCCGCCGGCAAGCACGTGGTGATCATCGGTGGTGGCGACACCGCGGCGGACTGCCTCGGTGTGGCGCACCGGCAGGGTGCGGCCGGCGTGCACCAGCTCGACCTCTACCCGCAGCCGCCCACGGAGCGCGACGCGGCCCGCGACCCGTGGCCGACCTGGCCGTGGCTGCTGCGCAACTACCCGGCGCACGAGGAGGGCGGCGAGCGCGTGTTCGCCGTCGCCGTGCAGGAGTTCGTGGACGACGGCACCGGCCAGGTCCGCGCGGTCCGGATCGCCGAGGTGACTGTGGAGAAGGTGGACGGCCGCCGCATCGTCACCCCGCTGCCCGGCTCCGAGCGGGAGATCCCGGCCGACCTGGTGCTGCTCGCCATCGGCTTCGAGGGCACCGAGGAACAGCCCATGCTGGCGCAGTTCGGGGTGACCCGCAACGGCCGGGGCGCGATCGACTCCGGCCCGGACTGGCAGGCCGCCGACGGCGTCTTCGTCGCCGGCGACATGCACCGGGGCGCCTCGCTCATCGTCTGGGCGATCGCCGAGGGACGCGCCGCCGCGGCGGCGATCCACGCGTACCTGGGCGGGGTGGGCGAGCTGCCCGCCCCGGTCGACCCGGCCCGCCAGCCGCTCGCCGCGAGGTGAAAGGAAGGGCCCCCTTTTAACGCCTCAGGTAGAGGAGGGGGCCCTTTTTAACACCCGCTGCCGCCGCGCGGCGCGTGGTCCGCGCGGCCGTCCGGGAAGGGTGGCCCAGGTCATGCCGAGCGGGGCACCGGCGCCACGGCGACCGTCGTTAGGCTGCGGCCATGGACGTCGAGGTACGCCTGCGGCGCATCCGCCGTTGGCTCTGGCTGGTGGTGGCGGGACTCTTCCTCAGCGGGGTGACCGCGTTCCCCCTGGAGGTCGAGGTGCGGTGGCTGCTGGCGGTGTCCGATCCGTTCGCCGGGCAGTTCCCGGCGCTGGTCGACTGGATCGAGCGGGTCCACGTCGGACTGGTGGCGGCCGGTGACGACTACCCGTTCCTGCGGTACGGCACCGACTGGTTGGCCTTCGCGCACCTGGTGCTCGCGGTGGCGTTCTGGGGGCCGCTGCGTGACCCGATCCGCAACGTTTGGGTGGTCCAGGTCGGAATGATCGCCTGCGCCGGCATCGTGCCGCTGGCGCTGATCTGCGGCCCGATCCGCGACATTCCCTGGTTCTGGACGCTCGTCGACCTCTCGTTCGCGGTCGGCGCGTTCCCGCCGCTCTGGTTCGCCTACCGCCACATCCGTGCGATCGAGGCGGCGCAGCCCTGGACGGCGTCGACTGTCGCACCCGTGCCGACCGCCGGTTGACCGGCCCGCCGGCCCGCCCCCGTGGTTGGGAGCGGTCCGGCCGGCGCCGGTCAGCGGCCGAGCAGGTCGTGCGCCGCCCGGATCTTCGCCCACGAGGCGGGCTGCGCCGGGGCGGCGGTCGTGCGCGCGGCGGTGGCCACGTCGGGCCGGCCGGGCGTGAACAGCCAGGTGGTGAACACTGCGTCGAGATCCCGCCCGGAGATCCGCTCGGCGAGCGCCTGGAACTGCCCGACGGTGCCGTTGCCGTACTGCCGCTTGGCGGTCCAGGTGCGCAGGATGCGGAAGAACGCCGCGTCGCCGACGGCGAGCCGGATCTGGTGCAGCGCCATCGCGCCCCGGTCGTAGACGGCGTCGTCGAAGATCCCGCTCGGGCCCGGATCGCCGGGGCGCACCTGCCAGAACTCGGAGTCGGCCGGGTAGCTGTCGTAGGTGAAGTCGAACAGCTCCTGCGCGGTGCCCTCGCCCTGCTCCTCCGACCAGAGCCACTCGGCGTACGAGGCGAAGCCCTCGTTGAGCCAGATGTGCCGCCAGTCGGCCACCGACACCGAGTCGCCGAACCACTGGTGGGCGTTCTCGTGCACCACCACGTACGGGTTGGCGCCGCGCCGCCAGAAGCCGGGGCCGTACACCGGGCGGGTCTGCGTCTCCAGCGCGAAGCCGATGCCGTCGACCGGCCCGGCCACGCCGCCCTGCGCCTCGAACGGGTACGGGCCGAACAGCCCGCTCTCCCAGTCGACGATCTCGGCGGTGCGTTCGATGCTGGCCCGCGCGGCCGGCAGGCGCTCGCCCAGCGTGGTGCTGTACGCGTTCACCACCGGCTGCCCGTTCGGCGCGGTGTCGGTGACGATGTCGTACTGCCCGATGGCCAGGAACGCCTGGTACGTCGCGCCGGGCTTGACGCTGCGCCAGCTCCACCGGGTGCGGTTGCCGGCCTCGGGCAGCGGGTCACGCGGCTGCACGCCGTTGCTGATCACCTCGACGCCGGTGGGCACCGAGACCGAGACGTCCCAGGTGGCCTTGTCCTTCGGGTGGTCGTTGCTCGGGTACCACCACCAGGCCGACTCGGGCTCGTTGACCGCGAGCGCCCCGTCGGCGGTACGCGTCCACGCGGTGTAGCCGTAGACGGTGGTCTGTGACGGCACGCCGGCGTACTTCACCACGACGGTGAGCTGCTGGCCCTTGGTCAGCGGCCGGGCCGGGGTGATCACCAGCTCGTGGTCGCCGGCCCGGGCGAAGCCGGCCACCCACGCGTTGACCCGCACCGACTCGACGTCGAGTGCGAAGTCCAGGTTGAACCGGGACAGGTCCTTGGTGGCGGTGGCGAGGATCGTGGTGGTGCCGCTGAGCCGGTCGGTGGCCGGCTCGTAGCGCAGCCGGATGTCGTAGTGGCCGACGTCGTAGCCGCCGTTGCCGTAGTCGGGGAAGTAGCTGTCGCCCAGCCCGGGGCTACCCGGCGTCGGGGTGGCCGCCGCGGGTTGCGGCCGGCCCCATCCGCCGGGGACGGCCTGGGCGGGTGCGCCGGTCACTGTGGTGCCGGCCGCGGTGAGGGTCAGGGCGGCGATGGCCGCCGTGAGTGCACGTCGCACGGTGGGACTCCCTCCGTCGGGTGTCGTCACCGTCAAGCTAATCGACACATGTGAACATATCTGTCCCGTCCGGCCATCTCGGCTATTCAATTTCTGCGAATGTTTCGATAGCATTACCGACCAGTAACAGCATCGATCCCTCGGCCACGCGCGCGGTCAACGGGCTCCACCACCCCTGCCCCGTGGAGGCTCTGTCATGTCCCGTCGCGTCCGTACCGCGCTCGCCGCCGTACTGGCGGCCGTTCTCGGCGCCGTGCTCCTGCCCGGCGCCGCCCGGGCGGCCACAGTCAACTACGTCGCCCTCGGCGACTCCTACTCCTCCGGCGTCGGCGCCAGCCCGTACGACCTGTCTACCTGCCTGCGCAGCCAGAAGTCGTACGCCCCGCTCTGGGCCGCGGCGCACTCGGTCACCAGCTTCAAGTTCCCGGCCTGCGGCGGCGCGGTCACCGCCGACGTGCTGGCCAACCAGGTCGGCCAGCTCAGCAGCAGCACCACGCTGGTCACCATCACCATCGGCGGCAACGACGCCGGCTTCGCCGACGTGATGACCAGTTGCCGCTTCGGCAGTACGTCGAGCTGCGAGAGCGCGGTCAACGAGTCCAAGGCGTTCGCCACCGCGACGCTGCCCGCCCGGCTCGACGCCACGTACACCGCGATCCGCAACCGGGCCCCGAACGCCCGGCTGGTGGTGCTCGGCTACCCGCGGCTGTTCGAGACCGGCTCCTGCGGACTGCTCGCCATGAGCAGCTACAAGCGCACGATCCTCAACCAGGCCGCCGACACGCTCAACGGCGTCATCTCCGGCCGGGCCGCCGCGGCCGGGGGCACCTTCGTCGACGCGCGGCCGTTCTTCGCCGGGCACGGCGTGTGCGCCGCCGACCCGTGGATCCGTGACGTCAGCGGCGTCATCGAGGCGTACCACCCGAACGCCAGCGGCTACCGCTACGGCTACCTGGCCGCGCTGACCGCAGCGATCGGCTGACCGGCGCGGCGGAGCCCCGCCCGGCACGGTGCCGGGCGGGGCTCCCGTCTGCTCGTACCCCTGGGGTCAGCGGGCCGGGGCCAGCTCCGCGGCCGGCGCCGGCACCAGGTCCGGCACCGCCGGCCCGATGCGCCGCCGGGGCCACCGGCGGCGTCCGGAGGGTACGGCGAGCGCGGCCAGCGCGGCGGCCACCGAGATGCCGGTGAGCAGCAGGAAGCCCGCCGTGAAACCGGCCTCCCGCGGCAGCCCGCTCGGCTGCGGATTCGCGGTGATCACGGCGCTGGCGAGCGCCGCGCCGATCGCGCCGCCGATGGTACGGATGTTGGCGTTCATGCCGGTCGCCGCGCCGGTCTGCCCGGCCGGCACGTTCGCCACGATCAGGTTGGCCATCGAGGCGAACGCCAGCCCGATGCCGAGGCCCACCAGGCCGCCGGCGATCCCGACCTGCCAGCGGGTGTCGTGCGCGACGGTCAGCATGGCGGCGGCGGCCACGTTGAACACCGCGCCGGTGCTGAGCTGTGCCTTGGCGCTGAACCGGGACTCCAGCCGCCCGGCCAGCAGCCCGGCCACGAACATGCCGACGAGCATCGGCAGCATCAGCAGCCCGGCCTGGGTGATGCTGGCGCCGAAGCCGTAGCCGGCGCTGGTCGGGATCTGTGCGAACTGCGGCAGGAACGCGTAGACGGCGAACATCGAGGCGCCGTAGAGCAACCCGACGAGGTTCGTGGTCCAGACCGCCGGCAGGCGCATCATCCGCAGGTCGATCAGCGGGTTGGCGGCGCGGGCCTCGGTCGCCAGCCAGGCGACCGCGAGCACCGCGGCCAGCGCCAGCAGCCCGACCACCCGGCCGGAGTCCCAGCCCCACGCGGCGCCCTTGCTGACCGGCAGCAGCAGCGCCACCAGCCAGCCGGAGAGGAGTACGGCGCTGAGCCAGTTGATCCGGCCCGGGGTGCGTACCGGCGAGCGCGGCACGAACCGGTGTGCGGCGAGCGCGGTCAGCCCGACCACCACGAGTGGGATCCAGAACAGCCACCGGTAGCCCAGGGTGGCCACGATCGGCCCGGCCAGCACCACGCCCAGCCCGCCGCCGACGGCCACGACCGCGGAGATCGAGGCCACCGCCGAGCTGACCCGGGCGGCCGGGAACTCGTCGCGGATGATGCCGAACGACAGCGGGAAGACGGCGCCGCCGATGCCCTGCACCACGCGGGCGGCGATCAGCACGCCGATGCTGGGGGCCACGGCCGCCAGCAGGCAGCCCAGCGCCAGCGCGGCGAGCGAGAAGACGAGGGTCTTCTCCTTGCCGACCATGTCGCCGATGCGGCCGACGATCGGCGTGAAGACGGACGCGGAGAGCAGGTAGGCGGTGAGCACCCAGGTCACCGTGCTGGGCGAGGTGTGCAGGTCGTGCTGGATGGTGGGCAGCACCGGCGTGATCAGCGACTGGAGCATCGCGAAGAATCCGGTGCCGGCGGCCAGCACGAGGAAGGTGATCCGGCGCGAGCCGCGCCGGGATGAGTGGATCATGTGGGACGACTCCCCGTTGTCGGTACGACTGTGGTGGCCGCTCGCGCGTGGTGCGGCGGTGGCGGCCGGTTTTCGCTGGTGCTCAGCGGTCGGCGGGCATGGTGGGACCTCCCGGGTCCGTGGGGCGCGAGGATCGCGGGGCCGGATGGCGGCCGGAAGTCCGGAGTAAGCTATCCGGAGGGGTGGCTCCGGTCAGTAACCGGAGGCGTGCCTCCATTAATCTAGCGGAGGGGTGCCTCCGGTTGCAAGGCGGAAGGGGTGACGCGCGTCATGGCCGACGCCGACGTGTCCGGTGAGGTCTTCGCGCGCCGCCCGAAACGGGCCGACGCCCGCCGCAACTACGACGCGCTGATCGCCGCCGCCCGCGAGGTCTTCGGCGAGCACGGCGCGAGCGCGTCGCTGGAGGAGATCGCCCGTCGGGCGGGCGTGGGCATCGGCACGCTCTACCGCAACTTCCCCCAGCGGCGGGACCTGTTCGAGGCGGTCTACGTCGAGGAGGTGCGGGCGCTCAGCGCCTCCGCCGACGACCTGGCCGACGAGCCGCCGTGGGACGCCCTGGTCGGCTGGCTGCACCGGTTCGTCGCCTACGTGGCCACCAAGCGGGCGCTGGCCGAGGAACTGGTGCACGACTCCGAGGTGTTCCGCACCTGCCGCACCGAGATCTACGCGACCGGCGAGCCGCTGCTGCGCCGCGCCCAAGCAGCCGGGGAAGCCCGGCCGGACGCCGGCTTCGACGACGTGATCCGGCTGATCAGCGGCCTCGCCGCGTACCAGTTCCCCGACCCGGCCCAGCGTGACCGTGTCCTGGCCATCGCGCTGGACGGCCTGCGTGCGAGCGCCGGAGCGGAATCGACGCGGGCCTAGCCGAGGCGGAGATTAACCGCTTCCGTCGAGGCGATCCCGCGTGGCGCAGCCCTCGGCTGGTGCGATCCGATAGCATCCTGGGTGTGACCGGACCGGTGAGCAAGAAGTCGTTCTCGCTGCCTGCGGATGTCGCGGAGCGTTTGGAGCGCGAGCCGAACGCCAGCGCCTACGTCGTCGACGCCGTGCGGGCACGGATGCGCGCCGAGGACCTCGATGCCGAGTTCGCCCGGCGCGGGATGACCGTTTCCGCCCAGGGTCGTGCACGAGCCCGGGTGCAGCGCGCGCAGGTGGAGCAGGAGTGGTCGCCCGGTCGCCGCCAGGCTCTGCGAGAGCGTTCGCGCCGGGCGGCACGGGAGATGGCCGGCGAGACCGACCCTCAGGCACCGGCGGCATGACCACTGAGGAGCCGCCGGTCCGCCTGGTGCTGGACCGGTCGGCGTTGGTCGGCTACGTGGCCGGTTCGATGCATGTGGCCGAGCCGCTGCACGAGGTCGCGCACGACGGGGTGCGCTTCGGCGTGCCGGCGGTCGTCGTGGCCGAGGCCTTGGCGGTGATCGACGAACCGGGCGACCGCGCGGTGCTGCACCGGCTGTTGGAGCGTCCCGCCTGCGCGGTCCTGCCGACCTGGGGCGAGGACTGGCAGGAGCTGGCCTACTGGCGCAGGATCACCGGCCGGGTCGACCTCGCGGCAGCGGTGATGGCCGTTCTCGACCACGACGCGAGTGTGCTGACCAGCGAGGGTAAGGCCTACGGCGACGGGGGAGACCTTCCCGTCATCGCCTTTCCCGGCTGACCGGATGTGCCGGCCGGCGGCTCCCACGCGAGAACCGCCGGCCGCTCGCTGTCCCGTCAGCGGTGCCCGTTGCCCGGCCGCCCCCACGGTCCGGTGATCGCGAACACGTACCCCGGCGACTGGATGTTGGCGAACAGCGTCCTCCCGTCCGCGCTGAACGTCGGCCCGGTGAACTCGCTGTCGTTGAGGTCGTTGCGGGCCAGCGGGTACGTCCTGCCCTGCTCGGTGACGCCGACCAGGTGCGACACGCCCTCGCCGTCCTCGGCCAGGATCACCCCGCCGTACGGTGAGACGGTGATGTTGTCCGGCCCGTCGTAGTTGCCGTGGTCGGCCTCCGGGTCGGTGTTCACCCCGAAGATGGTCTTCAGCGTGATCGTCTGCCGGCGCGGGTCGTAGAACCACACCTGGCCGTCGTGCTCGTTCGCGCTCCCGTCGTCGTGGCGGGCGTAGCTGGCCACGAAGTACGCGCCGCCGTCGCCCCACCAGGCGCCCTCCAGCTTGCGGCTGCGCGTCACCTCGGCGTCGGTGAACTGCTTGCGGACCGACACGGTCCGCGCGTCGCGGTCGGGCACCTCGACCCACTCCACCCGATACCGGGTGCCCGGGGTGGTGGCCTCGGACAGGTCGGCCACGTGCGCGTCGCCACGCAGGCAGCGCATCGCGGCGAGGCTCCCGGCGGTGCCGCCGTCGGGCCGCTGGGCCAGCGCCCGCAGCGCGCCCTTGCCGGCCCGGAAGCCGGGCGGCGGCGTCCACCGGAAGTACAGGCCGTTGGGCCCGCTCGCGTCCTCGGTCAGGTAGATCGAGTGGGTGTACGGGTCGACCGCGACCGCCTCGTGGGAGTACCGGCCGAGGAACGTCAGCGGCACCGGGTCGGTGTTGGCGGACGGGTCGTGCGGGTCGACCTCGAAGACGTACCCGTGGTCCTTCAGATACCGCCCACCGGCCCGCTGCTCGGTCTCCTCGCAGGTCAACCACGTGCCCCACGGGGTGATGCCACCGGCGCAGTTGTTGTGCGTGCCGGCCACGCCGACGTACTCGCGCAGCCGCCGCCCGTGCCGGTCCACCTCGATGGTGGTGGTGCCGCCGCGGGCGCCCGGGTCGTAGGTGAGGCCTGGTAGCGCCGGCACCGGGTACGGCTCGTCGCCGCCGATCTCGTGGTTGTTCACCAGCACCGAGCCGTGCGGGCCGCGGAAGCAGCCGGTGCCGTCCGCGTCGCTCGGGGTGGGCTGCCCGGACTCCAGCAGCGTCGCGCCGGCCTGCGCGACGACGGTGTACGAGAAGCCGGGCGGCAGCGCCAGCAGGCCCGCCGGGTCCGGCACCAGGTCGCCGTAGCCGACTGCGGGGCGGCACGCGGGCCGGGCCGCGGCCGGTCCGGCGATGGCCTCCAGGCTGCCGGCCACCACGATGCCGAGTCCGCCGGCCGCGCTGCCGCGCAGCAGGGACCGCCGGGAGAGGGGTGAGGTGGTCACGTCGTCGCCTTCCTGTGCGCACGGTTCGCTGAGGGAAGGCAAGCCGGGCCGGGGGAACGGTGGGCGGTGCTCCCGCCCGACGCCGGGTGAACAGTGGACGAATCCCCGGTGCGGAGCGCCCCGTGCCGGTGCGGCGCGCGTCCGTTAGGGTTCCCCTCGATCGCAAACGTCGGAGGGCGGACGGTGGGCAGACTCGCGGCGGCGTACCGGCAGGCGGTCGATCGGCATCGACGGGCGGTGCGGCACTGGGAGGCGGCCCGGCGGCTGCTGGGCGCCGCCGGCCCGGCGCCCGTGGGCAGCCCCGAGCTGGTCGCGCGGCTGGCCCGCCTCGGCGGTCAGCTGGCCGCCGCGGTGCCCGGCACGGCCCGCGTCGCGACCCACCCCGTTCCGGTACGCCTCGGCGCGGCGACCACAGTCGACGGCGCGTTCCCGGTGCTCGTGCCGGTCGGGGCGGGCGCGCACCTGGCGGTCGACGTGGACGCCCGCGACCCGCGCGTCGGCGAGCTGCTGCGGGCGGTGGTGGTACGGCTGTTGACCGCCGCCCCGGCCGGCGCGATCCGGGTGGCCGGCATCGACCAGGCCGCCTTCGGCGCGGCTTTCCTGCCGCTGCGCCCGCTGCACGACGCCGGGGTGCTCGCCGCGACGGCGACCACCGAGGCGGAGACGACGGCCCTGCTCGACCTGGCCGAGCGGCACGCCCGTACCGCCCAGCGGTCCGCGCCGGAGGACCGCGAGCTGCTGGTGGTGGTCGCCGCGTCCGCGCCACCGCCCCGGGAACTCGCCCGCCTGGCCGCGCTCACCCACGCCGGCCCGGCCGCTGCGGTCTGCGTGCTGCTGGCCGGCCACCCACCGGCCGGGCCGACCGCCGCGCCGCCGCTGGGCGCCACCACCCAGCTGCGCGTCACCGAGCGGTACACGCTCGTCGGCGACCCGCCCGGGCGCCCCTTCAGCACCGACGGCAGCGGGCTGGCCGCGCCCGTGGTGCTCGACGGCGACCCGTCGCACGCCACGGTGACCGCGCTGGCCCGCCGGTACGCCGAGGCCGCCGGCCAGGACAACGTCACGTTCGCCGACCTGCTGCCCGCGCAGCGCTGGGCCGGGTCCGCCGCCTCCGGGCTGCGTACCGCGCTCGGCCGGGCCGGCCGCCGGCCGCTGAGCGTGGCGTTCGACGACGCCACCCCGCACTGGCTGATCGGCGGGCGGACCGGCGCCGGCAAGACGGTCCTGCTGCTGGACGTGCTCTACGGGCTGGCCGCCCGCTACTCCCCGGCCGAGCTGCGGCTGATGCTGCTCGACTTCAAGGAGGGCGTCAGCTTCACCGAGTTCGTGCCCACCGACCGTGACCCGTCCTGGCTGCCGCACGCCGACGCGGTCGGCATCGAGTCCGACCGCGAGTACGGCGTGGCGGTGCTGCGCGAGCTGCGCGCCGAGCTGGGCCGCCGCGCCGACCTGCTGAAGCGGCACGGCGTCAGCCGGCTGGCCGACCTGCCGCCGAACGCCCGGCCGCCCCGGATCGTCACAGTCGTCGACGAGTTCCACGTGCTGTTCGCCGGCAACGACGCGCTGGCCCGGCAGGCGGTCGACCTGATCGAGGAACTGGCCCGCAAGGGCCGCTCGTACGGCCTGCACATGGTGCTGGCGAGCCAGAGCACCACCGGGATCGAGGCGCTGTACGGCCGGGCCGAGGCGATCTTCGGGCAGTTCCCGCTGCGGATCGCGCTGCCCGGCGGCGACGCCGTGCTGGATCCCCGCAACGACGCTGCACGCGGACTCACAGTCGGCGCCGCCGTGGTGAACACCGGCGCGGGCGCGCCCGGCTCGGACGTGGAGGTGCGGTTCCCCGACGCGCACGCCGCCTCGGCCGACCTCGCCGCCCTGCGCCACGAGCTGCACGCGGCCCGCCCCGCCGGGTCGCGCCCGCCTGCCGTCTTCCGGGGACACGAGACGCCCCGGCTCACCGACGACCCCGCCTGGACGGCGCTGGCACCGGGCGCCGACCCGCCGCACGCGCTCGTCGGCCGCGTGGTCGACGTCCCCGGCAGCCCGGCCGGGTTCGCGCTCGACGCGAGCCCCGGCCGGCACCTGGCAGTGGTCGGCACCTCGGCGGCCGGCGCGGACGTGCTCCGGTCGGCCACCCTGTCCCTGGCCCGCCAGCACGCCCCCGGCACCGCCCGGTTCCTGTTCGCGCCGCTCGCGCCGGGCACCACCGACGCCGCCGACGACCTGGCCATGACGCTGGCCGCCGCCGGGCACCCGGTCCGGCGCCTGGAGGCCGGTGCGTTGCGCGCCCAGCTCGCCGAGACCGCAACCGGTGACGACCCGGCGACCGGGCGCACCTACCTGGTGGTGTTCGGGATGGACGCCGCCGCCACGACGCTCGCCGCCTCCGACCCGGCGACGTTCCGCTCCGGGTACGACGACCTGCGCGCCGTGCTGCGCCAGGGCCCCGCGCGCGGCGTGCACGTGCTCGGCTGGTGGCGCGGGCTGCGCCGGCTCGCCGACGACCTCGGCGGCAGCGGGCACCGCGACGACGTGACCGGCCTGGTCGCGCTCAACGTCCCCGCCGCCGACCTGGGCCTTCACCTCGGCGTGCACGACCTGGCGTACGTCCCGCGCGAGGGCCGCGCCCTGCTCGTCGACCGGCACGAGCACCGCACCGCGCTGATCGTGCCGTTCGCCGCCGGGGGAGATGTTCCATGAGTGGATTCGACGAGTACGCGGCGCTGCTGCGGGAGCTGTCCACCCGGCAGCGGGGCGGGGAGCGGGAGATCGCCGCCGAGGCGGAGCGCCGCCGTGGCCTCCAGAGCGCCGTCGACACGCTCGGGCAGCGTCTCGCCGCCCAGGGGCAGCACCTCGACCGGCTCGGGCAGGCCATCGGCGTGCCGATGACGTCGGTCCCGGCGGAGGCGCCGGCGCCGGCGATGGTGACCGGTGGGGGAGCGCCTGGTCCCGCGCCGGGACCGGGGGACGGGATGCCCGGCGGCGCAGCCGACGCGCCGGGGCGGCCGGACGTCGGGGCGTACCCCTCGGGGGGTGTTCCGGCACCGCGGGCCGGCGACCCGGCGGCGGAGCTGGCGGCGGCGGGCCGGCTCGTCGAGGAGGCCGACGGGTTCGGGCAGCAGGCCGACGCGCTGGCCCGCACGCCGGTGTTGCTGCCCACCTGGTCCGCGCCGGCGCGGGCGGTGGTGGTGTACGCGGGTTGCGCGCTCGCCGGTTCGCTGCTGATGCTGATCGCGATAGTGGGTTCGTCGCTGCCGGTGACCGGGCTGGACCTGGTGGCGGCGCTGTCCTGCGCGGGCGTGCCACTGCTGTCCTTCGTGGCCGGTCAGGTCGTGCTCGCCCGGTGGGGCCGCCCGGTGGTGGAGGGCGAGGCGCCGCCGGCCGGGCGGTACGTGCCGCTCGGCTTCGTGATCTGCGCGCTGGTCTCCCCGTCCTTCTTCTGCCTCTACCTCCTCCTGTTCCGCCTC
>NZ_WBKS01000022.1:0-55739 GCF_008868145.1 Micromonospora sp. AMSO1212t | reverse complement strand
GGTGGGATCATCGGGGGGTGAGCCGCGCCGATACCGTCCGTTTCCGTCACAACCAGGCCATCCTGGTCGCCGCGATCGTCGCCTTCATCGGCGCGCTGCCCCTGGCCTCCGCCCGCTGGTGGCTGCTCTGGGTGCTGCTCGTGCCGCTCGCCGCCGCGGTCTGGGCGTGGCGGGCCGGCACCGACGCCGACGCCCGGGAGCTGCGGCTGCGGGCGCTCGTCGGGCAGCGCCGGGTGCCGTGGAACCGGGTCGCCGAACTCGCCGGTGACCCCAAGGGAAGGGCGGTCGCCCGGCTCGACGACGGCGAGGTCGTGGTGCTGCCGGCGGTACGCGCCACCGAACTGCCCCGGCTGGTCGCCGTCACCGGCCAGGAGCTACCGGACGCCGGCAACGATCAGCAAACCGGCGATCAGTAGCCGTCGACCACCCGGTTCGTCAGCTCCTCCCCGGCCACGTACCGGCGCAACTGCTCGCCCACCAGGCGGTACGCGCGGGGCAGCAGCCCGCGTACCGAGCCGGCGACGTGCGGGGTGAGCAGCACGTTCGGCAACTCCCACAGGGGATGGTCGGCGGGCAGTGGTTCCGGGTCGGTGACGTCCATCGCCGCGCGCAGGCGGCCCGAGGTCAGCTCGGCGACCAGCGCCGAGGTACGGGCCACCGGCCCCCGGGCCGCGTTGACGAGCAACGCGCCGTCCGGCATCGCGGCGAGAAAACGTTCGTCGACCATGCCCCGGGTCTGCTCGGTCAGCGGCACCAGCAGCACCACCACGTCCGCCTCCGGCAGCAGCGCGGGCAGCTCGTCGACCCCGTGCACGCCCTGGTCGGGGCGCGGCGTACGGGCCACGAGCGTGAAGCTCACCTCGAACGGGGCGAGCCGGTCGCGTACCGCGGTGCCGATCGAGCCGGCGCCGACGATCAGCACCCGCTTGCCGGCCAGCTCGTCGGTGGGCGCCACCTCGTCGTACGCCCACTCGCGCCGCGCCTGGGCGCGGGCCAGCGGCGCGAACCCGCGCAGCGAGGAGAGGATCGCGGCGACCACCCATTCGGCGGTGGGCGAGTCGTGCACGCCCCGGGCGTCACAGAGCGTCACGCCGTCGGGGATCCGTCCCACCCAGGCGTCCGCCCCGGCGGAGAGCAGTTGCACCACCTCGACGTCGGGCAGCTCGGCCAGGAGCGCTCCGGCGTCCGGGCCGGACAGGAACGGTGGCACCCAGAACCGCACCCCGGACGGGGACGACGGGAGCCGACGCGGGTCGTCCAGCAGCTCCACGGTGACGCCGGGCGGCAGCTCGCCGAGCAGCCGGCGGCCCTCCGAATGCGGGATCCATACCTTCACGACCGCCGACGATATCGGCCCCGGACCGGCCGGCGCGGCGTGACCCGTGACGAACACCGCGCCGGGAATGGAGTGGCGCCCCAGCGGGGTATAACCGAGGACGGAACGTCGGCCGGGCGTTCCCGGTTCCCGGGGGGCGATGGCGATGAGCGAGCACGGCCGGGGACGGGTGTCCGTGCCGATTCCGGCGCTCGCCGATCCCGACCGGTTGCGCTCACTCGACGAGACGCGGCTCGACGCCGTACCGGACGAGGCGTTCGACAGGTTCGCGCGGCTGGTCGGCGACCTGCTGGACGTACCCGTCGCACTCGTCTCCCTGGTGGACGCCGAGCGTCAGTTCTTCCCCGGAGCGACCGGCCTGCCGGAGCCGTGGGCGGCACGCCGGGAGACGCCGCTGAGCCACTCGTTCTGCCAGCACGTCGTCGACATCGAGATGCCGCTGGTGCTGCCCGACGCCCGCCTCTACCCCCGGGTACGCCTCAACCTGGCCATCGAGGACCTGGGCGTGGTCGCGTACGCGGGCATGCCGCTGACCGACCTGGACGGGCGGGTGCTCGGCTCGCTGTGCGCGATCGACAGCAAGCCCCGGGCCTGGACCAAGGAGCAGCTGCGGACGCTCGCCGACCTGGCCGCCGCGTGCTCCTCGGAGTTGCGGCTGCGCATCGCGCTCCGCGGCGCCGAGCAGGCCCGCCGCCGCGCGGAGGAGGCGCACGGCCGGCTCGCCATGCTGGCCGGGATGAGCGAGACGCTCGGGGGCACACTCGACGTGACCACGGCCGTCGACCGGCTCGGGCACGCGATGGTGCCGCTGCTCGCCGACTGGTGCCTGATCACGCTCGTCGACCCGGCCGGCCGGCCGCGCACCGTCACCGGCGTACACCGGGACGCCGAGCGCGAGGCCGACCTGGCCCGCTTCGCCGAGCTGCTGACCACCGGGCTCAGCGGGGAGTCGCAGATCCGGTCGGTGCTGCGTACCGGGCGGCCGGCGGTGCGCGCAGTGGCCGGCCTGGACGACGTGGCGCGCGGCACCACGCATCCGGACCTGGTGCCGCTCGCCGACCGGCTCGGCGTGGGTTCCCACCTGACCGTGCCGATCACCGCCGCCGGGGACCGGGTGATCGGGGCCGTCACGCTGGTCAACCGCCAGGGGCGGCGCGGTTTCGACGCGAGCGACCTGCGCACCGCGCAGGACATCGGGGTACGCGCCGGACAGGCGGTCGGCAACAGCCGCCTCTACGGCGAGCAGCGCCACGTCGCCGAGGTGCTCCAGCACAGCATGCTGCCCGCCCTGCCGGCCGTGCCGGGGATCGAGCTGGCCGCCCGCTACCTGCCGGCCGCCGACCGGGTGGAGGTGGGCGGCGACTGGTACGACGCCTTCGTCCAGCCCGACGGCGAGTTGATCGCCGCGATCGGCGACGTCGCCGGGCACGACATCGAGGCGGCGGCCACCATGGGCCAGTTGCGCAACCTGGTGCGCGGAAACGCGTACGGGCGTAACGACCCGGTGGAGGATCTGGTGGCCCACCTCGACCGGGCCATGGGCGGGCTGCGGGTGCCCACTGTCGCCACCGCCGTGCTGGCCCGGATCCGCCCGGCCGACGGCGCGTTGCGCGTCTCCTGGTGCAACGCGGGGCATCCGCCGCCGTTGCTGGTACGCGCCGACGGCACGGTCTCGGTGGCGGACGGTCGCGGGCCGCTGCTCGGCCTGGCCCGGCCGCCCCGGCGCACCGGCCGGACGCTGACCCTCGCCCCCGGCGACACGCTGCTGCTGCACACCGACGGGCTGATCGAGCGCCGGGACCAGCCGATCGACGAGGGGCAGGCCGACCTGCTCGCCCACCTCCGGGCCGGCGGGCCGGGCGTACCGCTGGACCTGCTCTGCGACCGGCTGCTCGCCGCCGCGCACCAGTGGGAGGACGACGTCGCTCTGCTCGCGCTGCGGGCCGGCTGAACCGGCACTCCCCCGAACGGCCGGACGCGGGCAGGCGTGCGCGCGACGCGCCCGGTTCGCCGGTCCGCCCGGCTAGGGTTGGGCGGGTGAGCCCGCGTCTTGCGTACCCCCGTGTCCGCCGCCTCCGGACGGCGCTGGCGGTGTCCTGTGCGGCGCTGCTGCTGGCCACCGCCGGTTGCGCCCTCGGCGAGCCCGAGCCGGACCCGGCCGGCGCGCCGCCCAACCTGCCGACACCGTCCGGCACCGCGAGTCCCGGCGGGGCCGGCCAGCAGGTGGTGGCCACCGTGCTGGCCAAGGGGCTGGAGGTGCCGTGGGGCATCGCGTTCCTGCCCGACGGCGGGGCGCTGGTGACCGAGCGGGACAAGGGACGGATCCTCCAGGTCGGCCCGGAGTCGGGCCCGGACGGGCTGGCCGTCCGGCCGGTACAGACCGTGCCGGACGTGGCCGCCGGCGGGGAGGGCGGTCTGCTGGGCATCGCGGTCTCCCCCGCGTACGCCCGGGACCGCACGGTCTTCGTCTACTACACGGCCGAGGACGACAACCGGATCGCGAAGATGCAGCTCGGGCAGGCGCCGGAGCCGATCCTGACCGGCATCCCGAAGTCGGGCACGCACAACGGCGGCGGGCTGGGCTTCGGCCCGGACGGCCACCTGTACGCCAGCACCGGGGACGCGGGGCGCACCGAGAACGCCCAGGACGCCAAGAGCCTCGGCGGCAAGATCCTGCGGATCACCCCGGACGGCAAGCCGGCGCCGGGCAACCCCACCGCCGGGTCGCCGGTCTGGTCGACGGGTCACCGCAACGTCCAGGGCTTCGCCTGGACGCCGGACAAGAAGATGTACGCGGTGGAGTTCGGCCAGAACACCTGGGACGAGATCAACCAGATCAACAAGGGCGGCAACTACGGGTGGCCCCGGGTCGAGGGGCGCGGCGACGACAAGCGCTACGTGAACCCGATCACGCAGTGGCCGACCGGTGACGCCTCCTGTTCCGGCCTGGCGGCGGCGGACCGTCTGCTCGTCGCCGCCTGCCTGCGTGGCCAGCGGCTCTGGCTGGTGGAGCTGGCCGGCAACGGCACCGTCCTCGGTCAGCCCCGCGACCTGCTCACCGGCCGGTACGGTCGGCTACGGGCCGTCGCGGCGGCGCCGGACGGCTCGCTCTGGGTGAGCACCTCGAACCGCGACGGGCGGGGTACGCCCACCGCCGAGGACGACCGCATCCTGCGACTCGTCTTCGCCGACGGGGGCGCCGGCCGGAGCTGATCCAGCCCACCGGGTTTGTCAAGATCGCTCAAGGGGCAGGTCAGGATCTCAGCATGGACGGGCACGAGAACGAACAGCACCGCACCGGGGACGAGACGTCTCCGGAGCGCGGGCGCGCCCGCCGCTGGACGGCATGGCGTCCCGGTCACCGGCTGCGCCGGCTGGGTGTCGTCCTGGCTCTGCTCGCGGTCACGCTCGGCGGCATCGTCGTCGGCACGTACGCGGGCGGCCACGTCGGCACCGACATCGGCCCGTTCCGGGCCGAGCTGAAGCTCAGCCCGTCGCTGTCCGGCGGCACGACCGTCGACATCCCGCCGCTGGGCGCGCTGCTGCTGGACAGCCACGACGGCCCGGCGTACCTGACCGTCGAGGTGGGTTCGCTCGACCAGGGGCGCACCGAGGCGCTCATCGACGACCCGGCCAGCATCAGCCGGGCCAGCCAGTCGGCGGTCCAGGACGTCCGCGACGGCGTGATGCGGCTCGGGCTGCGTACGCTCGCCTCGGTGGTGCTGGCCACGCTGATCCTGGCGGCGCTCGTCTTCCGGGACGTCCGGCGTACCGCGTGGGCCGGCGGCATGGCGCTCGTCATCACGGCCGGCAGCCTCGGGACGGCCGCCAGCACCCTACGCCCGCAGGCCATCGAGGAGCCCCGGTACGAGGGCCTGCTGGTCAACGCGCCGGCGATCGTCGGTGACGCGCGGCGGATCGCGAACGACTACACCAAGTACGCCGAGCAGCTCCAGCGGCTGGTCGGCAACGTCAGCAAGCTCTACACCACCGTCTCCGCCCTGCCCGTGGTGCAACCGTCGCCCGGCACCACCCGGGTGCTGCACGTGTCGGACATCCACCTCAACCCGACCGGGTGGCAGCTGATCCGTACCGTGGTCGAGCAGTTCGGCATCGACGTGGTGGTCGACACCGGCGACATGACCGACTGGGGCAGCGAGCCGGAGGCGTCGTTCGTCGGCTCGATCGGCCTGCTCAAGAAACCGTACGTGTTCATCCGCGGCAACCACGACTCGCCGCGCACCGCCGCCGCCGTGGCGCAGCAGCCGAACGCGATCGTGCTGAACAACTCGGTCACGACGGTCGGCGGCCTGACCATCGCCGGCATCGGCGATCCCCGCTTCACCCCGGACAAGGAGACCTCACCAGCCGGCAGCGGCCTCACCTCGGCCGTCGCCGACCAGGTGATCGGCGCCGGTGAACAGCTGGCCGCCACGATCGAGAAGTCGCCGCGCAAGGTGGACATCGCGCTCATCCACGACCCCGCCTCGGCGGGTCCGCTCTCCGGCACCTGCCCGCTGGTGCTCTCCGGGCACACCCACTCCCGGCAGGTGTCGAAGCTGCCGCAGGTCGAGGGCAAACAGCCGACCACGCTGATGGTGCAGGGCTCGACCGGCGGGGCCGGGCTGCGGGGCCTGGAGGGCGAGAAGCCGACCCCGCTGACCATGACGGTGCTCTACTTCGACCAGCAGAAGCTGCTCCAGGCGTACGACGAGATCACCGTGGGCGGCACCGGGCAGTCGCAGGTCAACCTGGAGCGGCACGTCATCCGCGACCCGGCCAAGGGCGACCAGGTGCCGGTCACCCCGACCCCGACCCGCGGCCCTTCGGAGTCGCCGTCGCCAGGTATGACGACCCTGAGCCCCACACCCACCAGCTGACCGTCCCGCGCCTGCTCCCGTTCTTCCCTGCTTCTCGCGGTCCCTCACGCCCGGCCCCTTGCCACGCGGGGCACCCGGTCACTCGGCGTCATGAAACTGTCGGGCACCGGGATGCCCCCCCCCGGCCTTTGCTCTGCACCCATCGGCGCGGCAGACACCGGGAGTAACCGCATGGGTGGCTGCAGAGCAGCGACACGGACCGCTTCACCCCAGCTCAGAAGGGGTGCTGCGGATATGGCTGCAGAGCAAAGGGGCCGCGAGGCAACCCCTTCGGCCGCGAGAGGCGGTTACTCCCCGCAACCGGATCGGCAGTGACGTTCCGTGAGGAACACTGCCTAGGCTCGACCGAGACGCGGACCGCCACGCCGGGGTCGAGCCGGGACAGCCCGGTTGCAGGACACACCGGGGCCGAGCGGCCGAGGCGCGCACGGAGGCCGGACCTCACCGCGAGGTCCGGGGCCGCCCGGGGTGCCCGGCGGCCCCTTGACACGATGCGCTCAGCGCAACGGAGAAGCCTCAGCGCAGCGCGATCGCGGCCAGCGCGGCGTTGACGATGCTGCCGGGCAGCAGGTCGTGCAGCTCGTACAGCTCCCGGACGCTGCCGGACTGGCCGAACTCGTCCACGCCGAGCGGCACCGCCGGGGCGCCGACCGCCGAGCCGAGCCACGCCATCGCGTGCGAGGCCGCGTCGTGCACGGTGACCACCGGCACCCGGTCGGCGAACGCCGACCGCAGCGCGCCGGGCACGCTCGGCACGGTCGCGGTCCGCACGCCCTGACGCAGCGTCCGCTGCCACGCGCGGTAGAGCCGGTCCAGGCTGGTCACGTCGACCACGTGCGCGGCCACGCCCTCCTCCGCCAGCTCCGCGGCGGCCGCGAGCACCTCCGGCAGCACCGCGCCGGAGGCGGCGAGCTGCACGACCGGGGCATCAGCCAGATCGGGGTACGCCTGGTGCGCGTCGACGAGCCGGTACGCGCCGGCCACCACCTGCCGCCGCAGCACGGCGTCCCCGAGTCGCGCCCGGGCCGCCTCGAACGGCGCCTGGTCGATCGGCCGGGTGCTGAGGCGGAAGTAGTACGCCCCGTCCTCGGCCGGCGCGGCGGTCGCTGCGGGCGCAGACCCGCCGGCGATCTGCCCGAGCGCGTCGCAGAGCAGCCAGTCGAGGCTGCCGGCGTACGCGGGCTCCAGGAACGTCACCCCTGGCAGCTCCAGGCCGACCGAGGCGGTGATCGTGGACTGGTGTGCCCCGCCCTCGGGGGCCAGCGTGATGCCCGACGGGGTGCCGGCCACCACGAACCGGGAACCGGAGTACGTGCCGTAGAGGAACGCGTCGAGACCACGCAGCACGAACGGGTCGTAGACGGTTCCGATCGGCAGCAGCGGCTGGCCGGACAGGTCCCACGACAGGCCGAGCTGGCCCAGCAGCAGGAACAGGTTCATCTCCGAGATGCCCAGTTCGATGTGCTGCCCGGCGGGGCTCTCGGTCCACCGCAGCATCCGGTCCTCGGTCCAGGAACGCTGCTCGGTCGGGGCGAAGACCCCCGTCTTGTTGATGAATCCGGCCAGGTTGGTCGAGGTCGCCACGTCCGGCGCGGTGGTCACCAGGTAGGGCGCCACCTGCGGATCGCGGGCCAGGTCGACGAGCACCCGGCCGAAGACCTCCTGGGTGGAGACCGGCTTGTTCGCGCGTACCCGCGTGGTCTCCGGAACGGTGACGCCCAGCGCCCGCTCGCGCGGCGGGCGGGACAGCGCCTCCCGGCGTTCGCCGGCCCGGATGCCGGCCGGGGACGCCGGGTCGAGGCGGTCCCACTCGGTCTCGGCGGTGAGGCCCTGCGCGGCGCGCAGCACGTCGACCTGTTCGGTGGTGAGCAGCGCCGAGTGGTTGCGCGGGTTGCCGGCGATCGGCAGGCCCCAGCCCTTCACGGTGTACGCGAAGACCACGCTGGGCCGGTCGGTGACCGCGTCGCACTGGGCGTACGCGTCGAGCATGGCCTGTGCGTCGTGCCCGCCCAGGTCGGTGACGAGCGGGCCCAGCTCGTCGTCGCCGATGTCGGCGACGATGGCGGCCACCTCGGCCGGCGCGCCGTCCAGGAACTGCTTGCGCAGCGCCGGCCCGGCCAGCCCGAACAGCGACTGGTACTGCTCGTTCGGCATCCGGTCGATCCAGTCGCGCAGCGCCTCGCCGCCCGGCCGGGCGTACGCCTCGGCGAGCTTGCGGCCGTACTTGACCTCCACGACGTGCCAGCCGCCGGCCTCGAACTGGCCGCGCCACTGGTTGATCCGGATGCCGGGTACGACCCGGTCCAGCGACTGGCGGTTGAAGTCGACGAGCCACATCACGTTGCCCAGCCCGGTGGTGGCCGGGTCGGCGACCGCCTCCCAGATGTTGCCCTCGTCCAGCTCGGCGTCGCCGAGAATGGCGACGAACCGGGAGTGCGGGCGCGGGCCGAAGTGCGCGTCGACGTAGCGGCGGGTGACGGCGGCGAACAGCGGCGCGGCGGCGCCCAGGCCGACCGAGCCGGTGGAGAAGTCCACCTCGTCCGGGTCCTTGGTGCGCGAGGGGTACGACTGGAGCCCGCCGCGCGCCCGCAGCTTCGGCAGGTACGACTTGTCGAGGTTGCCGAGCAGGTACTGGATCGCGTGGAACACCGGCGAGGCGTGCGGCTTCACCGCGACCCGGTCCTCGGCGTCCAGGTGGTGGAACCAGAGCGCGGTCATCGCGGTGACCAGGGAGGCGCTGGACGCCTGGTGGCCGCCGACCTTGACCCCGTCACCGGTGTCGCGGTCGTGGTTGGCCGCGTCGACGATGCGGGTGGCGAGCCAGAGCACCCGGCGCTGGATCTCGTCGAGGACGTCGAGGTCGTGCTGGTTCACGGTGACTCCATCCGGGCGTCGCCGTTGACGCCCTCTGCGGGGTGAGGAGCGGACGAAGGGCCCCTCCCCTGCCGGGAAAGGGCCCACACGACCGGGTCAGGCGCCGAGTCGCGCCAGGATCAGCTCGCGGACGGTCTTCGCGTCCGCCTGGCCGCGGGTGGTCTTCATGACCGCGCCGACGAGCGCGCCGGCCGCCGCGACCTTGCCGCTGCGGATCTTGTCGGCGACGTCCGGGTTGGCGGCGATCGCCTCGTCCACGGCGGCGGTGAGCGCGCCGGTGTCCGACACGACCTCCAGGTTGCGGTTGGTCATGATCTCGGTCGGCGAGCCCTCGCCGGCCACCACGCCCTCCAGCACGGTACGGGCCAGCTTGTCGTTGAGCTTGCCGGCGTCGACCAGACCCTGGAGCTCGGCGACCTGGGCCGGGGTCGCGCCCACGTCGGCCAGCTCCCCGCCGGTCTCGTTGGCGCGGCGGGACAGCTCGCCCAGCCACCACTTGCGGGCGGCGGCCGGGGTGGCGCCCGCGGCCACAGTCGCCTCGATCAGCTCGACCGCGCCGGCGTTGACCACCGACTGCATGTCGAGGTCGGACAGGCCCCAGTCCTGCTGGATCCGCTTGCGGCGCAGCCGCGGCAGCTCCGGCAGGGCGGCCTTCAGCTCGGCCACCCACGCGGTGTCCGGGGCCAGCGGCACCAGGTCCGGCTCCGGGAAGTACCGGTAGTCGGTGGCGGTCTCCTTGGACCGGCCCGACGTGGTGTCGCCGGTGTCCTCGTGGAAGTGCCGGGTCTCCTGGGTGATCCGGCCGCCCGCCTCCAGCACCGACGCCTGGCGCAGCATCTCCGAGCGGACCGCCCGCTCGACCGAGCGCAGCGAGTTGACGTTCTTCGTCTCGGTGCGGGTGCCCCACTCCTCACCCGGCCGGTTCAGCGACGTGTTGACGTCGCAGCGCAGCGAGCCCTCCTCCATCCGCACGTCGGAGACGCCGAGCGAGCGGATCACGTCACGCAGCTCGGCGACGTACGCGCGGGCGACCTCGGGCGCGAGCGCGCCGGTGCCGGGGATGGGCTTGGTGACGATCTCGACGAGCGGGATGCCGGCCCGGTTGTAGTCGACGAGCGACTCGGTGGCGCCGTGGATCCGGCCGGTGGCGCCGCCGACGTGCAGCGTCTTGCCGGTGTCCTCCTCCAGGTGCACCCGCTCGATGCCGATGCGCACCATCTCGCCGTTGACCTCGACGTCCAGGTAGCCGTCGAAGCACAGCGGCTCGTCGTACTGGCTGATCTGGAAGTTCTTCGGCATGTCCGGGTAGAAGTAGTTCTTCCGGGCGAACCGGCACCATTCGGCGATCGAACAGTTCAGCGCCAGCCCGATCCGGATGGTCGCCTCGATGGCGGCCTTGTTCGCCACCGGCAGCGAGCCGGGCAGGCCGAGGCAGACCGGGCAGACCCGGGTGTTCGGCTCGCCGCCGAAGTCGGTCGGGCAGCCGCACCACATCTTGGTGTTCGTGCCCAGCTCGACGTGGGTCTCCAGGCCGATCACCGGTTCGAAGCGCGCGACGACCTCGTCGTACGCGGGCAGCGTCGTGGTCATGAGAACTCCAGCTTTGCAGGCGGTAGCCGGCCCACGGCGGCATCCGGACACAACGCCGCCAAGCCTACCGCTCCGCCTACCCGGCCTCGGCCGGGCGTCACTCGGGCGTGGTGAAGCTCCGCCGACGGTTGTAGGCCAGCACGAGCAGGATGCCGCCGACGGAGAAGGCCACGACGCTCAACAGCAGCAGTACGAGCGGCGAACCCGGTCCGGTGATCGGCAGCCACGCGCCACTCACCTTCGACGGCGAGGGCGTCGGCTGGGGCGCCGCGGTGCTGCTCTCCGACGGCGTGCCGGCCGGATCGCTCGGCGTCGGCGTGGCCGTCGGGTCTGCCGGGGTGGGCGTGGCCGTCGGGTCGGCCGGGGTCGCCGTAGGGGTGCTCGGGGCCGGGGCGGCGACGGTCAGCGACACCTGCTTCGTGGCGCTGGTGCTGTACCCCTTCGCCGCGACGGTGAAGGTGAACGTGCCGGCGCTGCCGGGGGTGCCGCTGAGCCGGCCCTTCTCGTCGAGGGTCAGGCCGTCCGGCAGGGCCCCGGCGGCCAGGGCGAACGCGATGTCCGAGTCACCGTCGGCGGTGAACCGGAACGAGTACGGCTTGCCGACGGTGGCGGCTGACGGTTCGCCGGAGGTGAACGCGGTCGCCGCCGCGGCGACGACGACTGTGGCGTTCTGCTCGTCGAAGCGGTCGTTCTTGTCGGTCATCCGCAGCGTGAACGTGTACGTGCCGGGGGTGGTCGGCGCGCCCCCGAGCGAGTTCCCCACCACGAGCATGCCCGGCGGCAGAGCGCCCGAGGCCACCGACAACCGGTACGGCCCGGAGCCACCGGTCGCCTCGACGGTGTGGATCGCGTACACCCGCCCGAGGTACATGGGTGACCGGGGCTTGCCCGACGTGATGACGACCTTCGGTTCGCGTACCTCGATGGTCGCCGTCTGCTCGTCGAAGAGGTCGTTCTGGTCAGTCATCCGCAGCGTGAAGGTGTAGGTGCCAGGCGTCGTGGGGGCGCCCCCGAGCGAGTTCCCCACCACGAGCATGCCCGGCGGCAGAGCGCCCGAGGCCACCGACAACCGGTACGGCCCGGAGCCACCGGTCGCCTCGACGGTGTGGATCGCGTAGACCTGCCCGATGTCCATGACCGACCGGGGCTTGCCCGAGGTGATGGTGACGGTCTCGGTGGCGGCGGTGGCCGGTTGCGCGGCGGCGGGTTGCGCGGCGCCCAGCAGCAATGCGGCAACCAGCGTCAGGGCCATGACCGGGCGAAGTGTCCCCATCGCACATCCAGCTCTCGGTCGGAACCGCTCGCGTCCGCCAGCGGGCCACAGTCCAGTCGATCCAGCAGACTCGCAGTTTATTCGACCAGTGCCAGTCACCCCGGGCAATCCACTGATCGGTGATCACCGTGTCGCCGCGACGACAGCCGCGCCCGGCGCGGTCGTGGTGACCGCACCGGGCGCGGGACGTCTCCCGGTACGGAGGCGGGCGACCCTCCTCCGTACCGGCGGGTTCAGAGCGTCGGCGGGGTGAGCGTGCCGACGGCGCTCTCCAGCGCGGCGGCGACCCGGTACATCCGGTCGTCGGCCATGGTCGGCGCCATGATCTGGAAGCCGACCGGGAGCCCGTCGGACAGGCCGCACGGCACCGAGATGGCCGGGCCGCCGTACAGGTTCGTCGGGATGGTGAACAGGTCGGCCAGGTACATCTGGTACGGGTCGGCGGTGCGCGACCCGATCGGGAACGCCACGAACGGCGTGGTCGGCGAGATCAGCGCGTCGACCTGCTCGAACGCGCTGGTGAAGTCCCGCGTGATCAGCGTGCGGACCTTCTGCGCCTGGCCGTAGTAGGCGTCGTAGTAACCCGACGAGAGCGCGTACGTGCCGATCATGATGCGCCGCTTGACCTCGGGGCCGAAGCCGGCCTCGCGGGTCAGCGACATGACCTCCTCCAGCGACCGGTTGCCGTCGTCGCCGACCCGTAGGCCGAACCGGACGCCGTCGAACCGGGCCAGGTTGGAGGAGCACTCGCTCGGCGCGATCAGGTAGTAGGCCGGCAGCGCGTACTTGAAGTGCGGGCAGGAGATCTCGACGATCTCGGCGCCCAGCTTCGCCAGCGCCTCGACCGACTCGCGGAACGCGGCCATCACGCCCGGCTCCGCGCCCTCACCGGTGAACTCGGTGACCACGCCGAGTTTCACGCCGGTCAGGTCGCCGGTCGCGCCGCGCCGCGCCGCGGCCACCACGTCCGGCACCGGGGCCGGGATCGAGGTGGAGTCGCGCGGGTCGTGACCGCCGATCACCTCGTGCAGCAACGCGGCGTCGAGCACGGTACGCGCGCACGGGCCGGGCGTGTCCAGCGACGAGGAGAACGCGACCAGGCCGTAGCGGGAGGTGCCGCCGTAGGTGGGCTTCGCGCCGACGGTGCCGGTGACCGCGCCGGGCTGGCGGATCGAGCCGCCGGTGTCCGAGCCGATCGACAGCGGCGCCTCGTACGCGGCCAGCGCCGCCGCGCTGCCACCGCCGGAGCCGCCCGGGATCCGCTCCAGGTCCCACGGGTTGCGGGTCGGCCCGTACGCCGAGTACTCGGTGGAGGAGCCCATCGCGAACTCGTCCATGTTCGTCTTGCCGAGCATCACCGTGCCGGCGGCGCGCAGCCGCTCGACGATGGTCGAGTCGTACGGCGGGCGCCAGCCCTCCAGGATCTTCGACCCGACAGTGGTCGGCACGCCCTTCGTGGTGAGGACGTCCTTCACCGCGACCGGCACACCGGCGAGCGGGCCCAGCTCCTCACCGGCGGCGCGACGCTCGTCCACGGCACGCGCGGCCGTCAGCGCCCCCTCGGTGTCGACGTGCAGGAACGCGTGCACCCGGCCGTCGACGGCGCCGATGCGGTCCAGGTGGGCCTGGGTGACCTCGACCGCGGAGGTCTCGCCGCTCGCCACCAGTCCGGCGATCTCAACGGCGGTCAGCTTGCTCAGGTCGGTCATGAGGCCACATCCTCGTCCAGGATCCGCGGGACGCGGAACCGCTGCTCCTCGGCGTCGGGGGCGCCCGACAGCGCCTCCTGCGGGGTCAGGCCCGGCCGCACCACGTCCTCGCGGAGCACGTTCGTCAGCGGCACGGAGTGGGACGTCGGCGGGATGTCCGCCGCGGCGACCTCGCCGACCTGCGCGACCGACTGGAGGATCACATCCAGCTGGCCGGCGAAGGTGTCCAGTTCCTCCTCCGTGACGGCGAGCCGCGACAGTCGCGCGAGGTGCGCGACCTCCTCGCGGGAGATGGCGGCCATCAGTGCCCCCTTCGTGGCTGTCCTGAGACGTCTGCGGTGGGCCGGCCGCGCGTACGGGCGTGCTCGATGACGCGCGGTGACCGGAGCGAGTCTATTGTCCCGCCGTCACGACGACGCCTTCGACTCCCCCTCCGGAGCCGGACCGCTGCGGCTCCCCGCCTCCGCGGGGCGCACCGGACGGTAGCGGGACAGCCAGGCCACCAGATCCTCGGCGGGCATCGGCCGGGCGTGGAACCAGCCCTGCGCCACGTCGCACCCGGCGGCGTGCAGCATCCGCCAGGTGCGCTCGTCCTCCACGCCCTCGGCCACCACCCGCAGCCCGAGCGCGCCGGCCAGTTCGATCATCGAGCGGACGATCGCCGCGTCGTCCGGGTCCTCGGCCATCCCGAGGACGAACGACCTGTCCACCTTCACCTCGGACAGCGGGAGCCGGCGCAGGTGTTGCAGCGACGAGTAGCCGGTGCCGAAGTCGTCGAGCGCGATGCCGACGCCGATCCGGTGCAACTGGGTGATGCTGGCGAGCACCCGCCGCGGGTCGGCCATCAGCGCGCCCTCGGTGATCTCCACCTGGAGGCGCTCCGGCGGCACGCCGTACCGGGTCAGCCGGTCGGCGATCTGGTCGGCGATCTCCCCGGTGTGCAGGTCACGGACACTGACGTTGAGCGCGGCACGCAACGTGAGCCCGGCCGCCGACCACTTGGCGAGCTGCTCCACCACGTCGTCCACCACGCGGCGGGTGAGCAGCCGCATCACCGCGCTCTGCTCGGCGACCTGGATCAGCTCGCCCGGGTCGACCATGCCCCGGCGCGGATGCCGCCAGCGCAGCAGCGCCTCGACGCCCACCACCTCGCCGGTGGCGATGGCGATCTGC
Source organism: Micromonospora sp. AMSO1212t (assembly GCF_008868145.1). NCBI lineage: Bacteria > Bacillati > Actinomycetota > Actinomycetes > Micromonosporales > Micromonosporaceae > Micromonospora > Micromonospora sp. AMSO1212t. The sequence continues at coordinate 40,904 of NZ_WBKS01000022.1, read as the reverse complement.
GGCTGGTAGTACATGGTGATCTCGCCCGGGTGTCCGGACTGGTCCTCGGGCTCGGCGGCCGCGCTGCCGTCGGCGGTCGGCCCGATGACGCCCGGCGCACCGGTGCTGACGGCGACCTGCGCATCGTGCGCGGCGCCGGTCGCGTCGGCACGATCCGGCGCGGCTTCCCCGCCGCCGACCACGAGCGGCGCCACCACCGGCCCGGCGGCGCCACCGGGGGCGGCCCGGCGGCGGATCGGGTCGGCGCCGGTGAGGATGCGCTCGATCAGGTCGTCCCCGTGCTGTTCCTGCGCGTGCTCCCGGCGGCGCCGCAGCCACCGGTTCGACCCGTCGCCGGACCGTCCCCCGCCCGCGCGCCCGCCGCCCCGGCCTCCGTCGCGCGCCGGGCGCTGGTTGCGCGACGGCCGCTCGGCCCGGGCCGGGCGCACGCCTGGCAGCGCCGCCTCCAGCGTCGCGCCGTCACCCCCGCGTACGCCCACCGTCTCCCCGGCCGAGGCGGACGGGCCCGATTCCAGCACCCGGCGCAGGTCGGCCAGCAGGCTCAGCCGCTCGGCCGAGTTGTGGTCGGACTCCGGCGCGTAGACCGCCACCGTGTCGTTGCGGTGCTTCGCGTCGTACATGGCCACGTCGGCGTGACGCATCAGGGTGGCGAAGTCCTCGCCGTGGTCGGGGTAGAGCGCGATGCCGATGGCGCCGCCCACGTCCAGCGGCAGGCCGTCGAGCGGCACCGGCTCGGCGAGCGCGGCGACCACCCGGTCGGCCCGCTCGCGGGCCTGGTCGATGTCGGTGAGCCGGGGTACGACGATGGCGAACTCGTCGCCGCCGAGCCGCGCCACCATGTCACCGCCGTCCACAGCGCCCATCAGCCGGGCGCTCACCTCGACCAGCAGGCGGTCACCCACCGCGTGCCCGAGCGCGTCGTTGACGTGCTTGAACCGGTCGAGGTCGAGCAGCAGCAGCGCCAGGTGCGCGTCCGGCGCGCCCCGGGCGGCCCGGTCGCCGTGCAGGTGCACCTGCTCGGCCACCTCGGTCAGCAGCGCCTTGCGGTTGGGCAGCCCGGTGAGCGGGTCCACGTCGGCGAGCTGTTCCCGTTCGGCGGAGAGCCGGGCCATCCGGTAGACCGCGAACAGCGGCACCAGCACCAGCGGGATCAGCGCCGCGCTGGCCCGGGCGGCGGCCACCAGCACCGGCGCCAGCAGCAGCAGCGAACCGGTGGCGAGCAGCTCGTAGGCCAGGCCGCTGCGGACGCTGGGCCACCAGCGGTCGCCGAAGCGCAACCGGACCGCCGAGCTGACCAGCCCGTAGTTGACCACGAACCAGGCGACCGTCGCGCCGCCCACCGCCGCCACGTCGGTCCAGTGCAGCCGGCCGCCGTCGAACAGTTCACCCGGGCCGAGCCGGGTGGCCGCGTACGCGGCGGCGAGCGCGCACGCGTACTGCGCCGCGTTGAAGCCGGTGCGCCAGGGGGCGTACCCGAGCCGCCAGCCGCTGACCGCGACCGCCACGGCCTGCACCGCGACGGCCGGGCCGAAGCCCCAGCCGAGCAGGATGGCGAAGGTGAAGCAGGTCGACGGGAACACCGCCGACGTCTGCCGCCGGCCGGGCGGGACGAACGGGCGGGCGTCGCAGGCGACGGCGAGCGCCGCCATGGTCCAGAACGCGGCCGGCAGCTCACTCCACCTGTCGGCGAGCGCGACGAGCGGCCCGGCCGAGACCGCCAGGGCGACCACGCCGATCGCGCCGACGAAGCCGAAGAACGGCCCGCTCCGCCCAGGCGGGACGGAGTTGCGCGGGTCGCCGGTCTCCATCGCACCTCCCGGGGAACGTCCTGGCGCGCGCCGTCACGCGTCGTACGCCAATGAAACGCCCTCCGAGGCGACTTCCCCGACACGACAGTCACGAATCGGTCGTAGTCGTAATTAACTTGGTATCCGCCGGACGGAAGCTGTGACCAGCCTGTCAGTCCTCCACCCGGGCCACCGCGCGGGCCGCCTCCGGGCCGGAGTCCAGCAGGACGCGGAATCCGTCCTCGTCGAGGATCGGCAGTTTCAGGGTGGCGGCCTTGTCGGCCTTGGAGCCGGGATTGTCGCCGACCACCACGAAACCCGTCTTCTTGGAGACCGAGCCGGTCACCTTGCCGCCCCGGGCCTGGATCGCCTCGGCCGCCTGGTCACGGCTGAACCCGCTCAGCGTGCCGGTGACCACCACAGTGACGCCGTCGAGCGGTCGCGGCCCCTCGTCGGCGGCCTCCTCGGCCATCCGTACGCCCGCCTCGGCCCACTTGCGCACCACGTCGCGGTGCCAGTCGACGGCGAACCACTCCTTGACGCTCGCCGCGATGGTCGGGCCGACGCCGTCCACCGAGGACAGCTCCGCCTCACCGGCGGCCTCGATCGCGGCGACCGAGCGGAAGTGCCGGGCGAGCGCCTGGGCGGCGGTCGGGCCGACGTGCCGGATGGACAGTGCCACCAGCACCCGCCACAGGTCGCGTTCCTTGGCCTCGGCGAGGTTGTCGAGCAGCTTGGTGGCGTTGCTGCCCAGGCTGCCGTCCTTGTTGACGAAGAACGGCGACCGGCTCAACTGCTCGGCGTCGAGCTGGAACAGGTCGCCCTCGTTCGTGATGATCTGCGCGTCCAGCAGCGCCGCCGCGCCCTTCTCGCCGAGCACCTCGATGTCGAGCACCTTGCGACTGGCCAGGTAGAAGACGCGCTCACGGATCTGACCGGGACAGGCCCGCCCGTTGGGGCAGCGGATGTCGACGTCGCTCTCCTTGGCCGGCGCGAGCGGCGTGCCGCAGGCCGGGCAGGTGGTCGGCATGACGAACGGGCGGGCGTCGGCCGGGCGCAGCTCGACCACCGGGCCGAGCACCTCGGGGATCACGTCGCCGGCCTTGCGCAGCACCACCGTGTCGCCGATGAGCACACCCTTGCGCTCGACCTCGCGGGCGTTGTGCAGCGTCGCCAGCGCGACTGTGGAACCGGCCACCCGGACCGGTTCGAGGACCGCGAACGGGGTGACCCGGCCGGTGCGCCCGACGTTGACGTCGATGTCGAGCAGCTTGGTGTTGACCTCCTCCGGCGGGTATTTGAAGGCGATCGCCCAGCGGGGCGCCCGGCTGGTCGAGCCGAGGCGGCCCTGGATGGAGACCGGGTCGACCTTGACCACCACACCGTCGATCTCGTGCTCGACGTCGTGCCGGTGCTTGCCGTAGTAGGCGATGTATTCCGCGACCCCCGCCAGGTCGTCCACCACCCGCCACCGGTCGCTGGTGGGCAGCCCCCACGCCTTGAGCGCGGCGTACGACTCGGACTGGGCGGCCGGCCGGAACCCGGTACGCGCGCCGATGCCGTGCACCACCAGGCGCAGCGGGCGGGAGGCGGTCACCCGGGGGTCCTTCTGCCGCAGGCTGCCGGCGGCGGCGTTGCGCGGGTTGGCGAAGGGCGCCTTGCCCTGCTCGACCAGGCTCGCGTTCAGGTCGGCGAACGCGGCCACCGGGAAGTAGATCTCGCCGCGCACCTCGATCAGATCCGGCACGTCGGGGAAGTCGTCGGCCGGGGTCAGCCGGGCCGGCACGCCTTTGATGCTGCGCACGTTGGCGGTGACGTCCTCGCCGGTGCGGCCGTCGCCCCGGGTGGCGGCGCGCACCAGCCGGCCCTTCTCGTAGGTCAGGTTGATGGCGAGCCCGTCGACCTTCAGCTCGCACAGGTAGGGCACCGGGCCGCCCGCGTCGCGCTCGACCCGCTCGGACCAGGCGGCCAGCTCCTCGTCGGCGAAGGCGTTGTCGAGCGAGAGCATCCGCTCGGCGTGCGCGACCGGCGTGAAGTCGGTGGAGAAGGTGCCGCCGACCCGCTGGGTCGGCGAGTCGGGGGTGCGCAGTGCCGGGTATTCGGCCTCCAGCGCCTCCAGCTCCCGCAGCTGCCTGTCGAACTCCGCGTCGGTGATGCTCGGCGCGTCGAGCACGTAGTAGCGGTACTGGTGCTCGGTCAGCTCCTGGCTGAGCGTGGCGTGCCGCTCCCGGGCCGCCGGGGTCGGCTCGGCACCCGCCGCCGCGTCCTGGGCCGCGTCGACCGCTGGGGGAACCGCTTCTTCGGACACGCCGCCGCCTTCGGACACCGCTGTCGACCTCCCGTGTTCGTACTACCCGAGAACCGTAGCGGTCGGGGGTGACAGTCGTCCGGCCACCCGCGCCGAGCAGGGCGAACCGTGCACGTCGCGCCACCCGGGCGGCTGGCGCCCGGCCGTGCGACGATCACGTCGGCGGTGCTGGGCGACAACGGTCGGAAGGCGGGCGGCGAATGCGCGACGGGGTGATCTGGGCGCTGGTGATCGTGGCCTGCGTCGCGGCCGGCTGGCTGTGGAACGAGTGGCGCCGCCGGTCGGCCGAACGCGCCGCCGGCACGCGCGACCGGGCCGGTGGACGGCGGCCGGGCACCGGCCGTGGCAGCCGGAGCAGCGGACCGGGCGGCGACCGGACCGGCACCGACCGGCCCGGCGGCGGACGTGGCGACGACCGGCCCGGCGGCGGGCGCCGCAGTGACCGGGCCGGCGGCGGGTCGCGAGGTGAGCGCGTCGGCGGGCCGCCGAGGCCGCGGGGCGCCCGGACCGACCGGGACGAGCCCCAGCCGGGGGAGATCTGGTGGGCCGACGTGCCCTACGCCGACGGAACCGGTTCGAAGGTGCGCCCCTGCCTGGTGCTGCGCGTCGACGGCCGGGACGCCGAGGTGCTCAAGATCACCAGCCAGGACAAGTCGGACCGGGACGACCACCTGCCGATCCCGACGCGGGACTGGGATCCGGACGCCGGCCACGACAGCTACCTGGACGTCAGCGAGCCGATCCCGGTGCCGCTGAGCGCGTTCGCCGACCGGGCCGGCACCTGCGACCCGGCCCTGTGGCGCGGCATCCGCCGCCTCGACCACCTCACCGGCTGAGCCCTCCGCAGCCGGCACCCGGTTCCGCCCACCCCGCGAGCCGGAGCCGGTGCGGCTGTCCGGACCTCAGCGCGCGGGCCGGGCCCCTCCGTCGAAGGCGGTGGCCAGCGCGTCGAGCTGATCGGCGTACTCGATCCGGTCGGCCCATCCGGCGGGCCAGGCGGCCATGCCGTACGCGGCGCCGACGAACGCGCCGGCCAGCGCGGCGATGGAGTCCGAGTCACCGGCCGTGGTGGCACCCCGGGCCAGCGCTCCGACCGGGTCGTCGGTGTGGCGCAGCGCGCAGAGCAGCGCGGTGGCGAGCGCCTCCTCGGCGATCCACCCCTCGCCGGTGAACCGGCACGGGTCACCGCCGTCGTCCGGGCGGTCCAGCGCCGCCTCCAGCCGGCCGAGCACGCGCAGGCAGTCGTCCCAGCCACGGGCGGCGAACTCGGCCGCGCTGGTCTCTCCGGGCCGCTGCCACAGGTCACCGAGCCAGTCGTCCCGGTAGACGGTGCGCTGCTCCCTGGCCCGCTCGGTGAGCAGGCCGGGCAGCTCCGGCAGCGCCGCGCCGTCGCGCAGCAGCCGGATCGCGTACGCGGTCAGCTCGCTGGCCGCCAGACCGGTCGGGTGGCCGTGGGTCAGACCGGCCTGGAGCTGGGCCAGCCCGGCCATCGTGTCCAGGTCGACGTCGAGCAGCCCGACCGGGGTGACCCGCATGTTCGCGCCGCAGCCCTTCGAGCCGGCGACGGTGGCCTCCTGCCAGCGGGCACCCAGGGCCAGCTCGGCGCAGGCCCGCAGGCAGGTCATGCCGGGGGCGCGGTTGTTCTCCGGGCTGACCGACCAGTCGACGAAACGCTGCCGCAGCAGCGGCTCCACCGCCCCGGCCGTGTACGCGGGCGCGTCGTGCAGCGCCCACGCCACGGCCAGCGCCATCTGGGTGTCGTCGGTGACCAGGGCCGGGTCGCCGGTCAGCTCACGCGGACCGGCCGGGCCGTAGCGCCGGACGATCTCGGTGACGGTGAGGAACTCGGTCGGCTTGCCCAGGGCGTCGCCGTAGGCCAGGCCGAACAGCGAACCGGCGGCGCGGCCGGTGGCGGTGGAGGCGGTCACGGTGGCGATCATGCCTCCGCCGCGCAAGTCGCGGAAGATCAGTCCCAGCAGAGGCAGAACGGGTGACCGACCGGGTCGGCGTAGACCCGGAAGCCCTCCCCCTCACCTGGCAGCCGCCGTGCGCCCAGCGCCAGCGCCGCCTTCTCGGCCGCCTCGATGTCGTCGACGGTCACGTCGAGGTGGAACTGCTGCGGCCGGGCCGGGTCGGGCCAGTCGGGGGCGAGCAGGCCGGGCGCCCGCTGGAAGGCCAGCCGCGGCTGGTGCCCGGGTGGGCCACCGAGCACCACCCACTCGTCGCCGTCGGAGTTCTCCTCCACCAGAGGCAGCCCGAGCAGCTCGGAGTAGAAGGCGGCGAGCGCGTGCGGGTCGGGGCAGTCGATCACTGTGGAACGCAGTCGTCCAATCATGCCGGTCATCGTGCCCGACGGGTGCGACGGGAAACGTCAGTCCTCGGCGAGCCGCCGGCCCGCGTCGCGGCAGGCGGTGAGCGCCGCGCGGGCGTACGCCGGGGTGGCGCCGGCCAGGCCGCACGCGGGGGTCACCACCACCTGTTCGGCCAGCCGGCGACGGGGGAAGCCGAGCTGGTCCCAGACGCGCCGGACCCGGTCGGCGACCTCGGCCGACGTCGGCGCCCGGCCGGACGGCGGCGGCAGCGTCGGCGCGGCGCCGGCCAGCAGCCCGAACCCGGCGTCGATCGCCTCGCCGAGCGGGTCGAGGTCGGTGACGAGCGACAGGTCGAGCGCGACGCCCACCGCCCCGGCGGACCGGATCAGCTCCAGCGGCGCGTCCGGCGCGCAACAGTGCACGAGCGCCGGGACGCCGGCCGCCTCGATCACGTCGTGCAGCAGTGCCCGCGCCACCTCGGTCTCCACCGGACGGTAGGTGCCGAAGCCGCTCTCGGTCGGCACCCGGCCGGCCAGCACCGCCGGCAGGGACGGCTCGTCGAGCTGGAGCAGCACCGAGGCGCGGGGCAGCCGCCGGGTCACTGCCTCGACGTGCCCGCGCAGCCCCTCGCCGAGCGAGCCGGCGAGGTCGCGTACCGCGCCCGGGTCGCGCAGCATCCGGCCGCCGATCGGCAGCTCCAGCGCGGCGGCGAGGGTGAACGGGCCGGCGGCCTGGATCTTGACCGGTCCGGCGTACTCCTCGGCCTGCTCGGCGAGCTGGTCGAGGTCGCGGTCCATCAGGTCGCGGGCGCGGCGCAGGTCGCGGCCGGGGCGCGGAGCGATCCGCCAGCGGGCCGCGTACAGCTCGACCGGCAGTTCGACGAGCAGGCCGGCGGTGCGGCCGACGAGGTCCGCGCCCGGCCCCCGGGCGGGCAGCTCGGGCAGGTGCGGCAGGGCGGGCAGCTCGCCGAGCACGATCCGCTGCGCCTCGGCGATGTCGGTGCCGGGCAGCGACCCGATGCCGGTCGCCGCGCCGGTGGGCCAGGGCCATGCCTGCTCAGTCACGGCCGCAGCCTATCCGCTGCCGGTCCGTGGTCAGGCGGCGGTGATGGTGGCGGAGCCGAGGACCACATCTCCGGCCGGGTCCGGCCGGTAGGCCACGATCGCCTGGCCGGCGGCGACACCCCGGACCGGGCGGCGCAGCGACGCGCGCAGTCCGTCGGTGTCGACCTCGACGGCGGCCGGCACCACGTCACCGTGTGCCCGCAGCTGCACCTCGCACTCGACCGGCCCGTCCGGGCGTGGCCCGCCGGTCCACACCGGGCGGGTGGCGCGCACGTCGGAGACCTCCAGCGCCTCGGCCGGGCCGACCGTCACGGTGTTCGTGGTCGGGGTGATGGACAGGACGTAGCGGGGTCGGCCGTCCGGCGCCGGACGGTCCAGGTGCAGGCCGCGCCGCTGCCCGACGGTGTACTGGTAGGCGCCGCTGTGGCTGCCCACCACCGCGCCGGTGAGCGCGTCCACCACCTGGCCCGGGGCCTCGCCGAGCCGCTCGGCCAGGAAGCCGCGGGTGTCGCCGTCGGCGATGAAGCAGATGTCGTGCGAGTCCGGCTTGTCGGCCACCGCGAGGCCGCGCCGGGCGGCCTCCGCGCGTACCTCGGCCTTCGTCGAGTCGCCCAGCGGAAAGATCGACCGGTCGAGCTGCGCGCGGGTCAGCACCGCCAGCACGTACGACTGGTCCTTGGCCGCGTCGACGCTGCGCCGCAGCAGGCCGTCGGCGCCGAGCCGGGCGTGGTGGCCGGTCACCACCGCGTCGAAGCCCAGGGCCACGGCCCGGTCCAGCACCGCCGCGAACTTGATCTTCTCGTTGCAGCGCAGGCAGGGATTCGGGGTACGCCCGGCGGCGTACTCGGCGACGAAGTCGTCCACCACGTCGTCGTGGAACCGGTCGGCCATGTCCCACACGTAGAAGGGGATGCCGAGCACGTCGGCGGCGCGCCGGGCGTCCCGGGAGTCCTCCAGCGTGCAGCAGCCCCGGGCGCCGGTGCGGTACGTCTGCGGGTTACGGGCCAGGGCCAGATGCACGCCCGTCACGTCGTGCCCGGCCTCCACCGCCCGTGCCGCCGCGACGGCGGAGTCCACTCCGCCCGACATCGCCGCCAGAACCCTCACCGGCCCACCCCCCTCGTCCTCACCGAGGGTATCCGGGTCAGCGGGGCGTACGGAGGGCGGCCGCGCGGCGGGCCCGCTCCACCGCGCCCGGCAGCGCGGCGATCAGCGCGTCCACGTCCGCGCCGGTGCTCGTGTGCCCGAGCGTGAAGCGCAGCGAGGAGCGGGCCCGGTCGTCGTCGGCGCCCATCGCCAGCAGCACGTGCGAGGGCTGGGCCACTCCGGCCGAGCAGGCCGACCCGGTCGAGCAGGCGATGCCCTGGGCGTCCAGGAGCAGCAGCAGCGCGTCCCCCTCGCAGCCGGGGAAGGAGAAGTGCGCGTTGCCGGGGAGCCGGTCGGCCGGGTCGCCGTTGAAGATCACCTCGGGGACGGCCTGCCGGACCCGCTCGACCAGCTCGTCGCGGAGCGCGGCGACGCGGGCGGCGTACTCCTGCTGGCCCTTGACCGCGCTCTCGACGGCGACCGCGAACGCGACGATGCCCGCGGTGTCGAGCGTCCCGGAGCGTACGTCGCGCTCCTGGCCGCCGCCGTGCAGCAGCGGGGTGGCCGCCACGTCGCGGCCCAGCAGCAGCGCGCCCACACCGGCCGGGCCGCCGAGCTTGTGCCCGGTCACGGTGAGCGCCGACACGCCGCTGGCGGCAAAGTCGACGGGCACCTGCCCGACCGCCTGGATGGCGTCGGTGTGGAACGGCACCCCGTGCTCGGCGGCGACGGCGGCCAGCTCGGCCACCGGCTGGACGGTGCCCACCTCGTTGTTCGCCCACATGGCGGTGACCACCGCGACGTGCTCGCCGTGCTCGGCCAGCTCGGCGCGCAGTCGCCCCGGATCGAGCCGCCCGGCCGCATCGACCGGAAGCCAGCCGGCCTGCGCGCCCTCGTGCTCGACCAGCCAGTCCACCGCGTCGAGGACGGCGTGGTGCTCGACCGCGCTGGAGACCACCCGGACCCGGTCGGCGCGGGCGGCGCGACGGGCCCAGAAGACGCCCTTCACGGCGAGGTTGTCGCTCTCCGTGCCGCCGCCGGTGAAGATCACCTCGGAGGGGCGGGCACCGAGCGCGGCGGCCACCCGCTCGCGGGACTCCTCCACCCGTCGCCGGGCCCGGCGACCCGCCGCGTGCAGCGACGAGGCGTTGCCGACCTCGCGGGCGACAGCGACGTACGCCTCGAGTGCCTCGTCCAGCATCGGGGTCGTCGCCGCGTGATCAAGGTATGCCATCACGGTTCAGCCTAACGGCCTGCGTACCCGGTGCCGGGGGCCGGACCGCCCCGTCCCACCCGGGGCGGTCCGGCCCGCTCACGCGGGAACGCCACGATCACGCGGGAACGGCCGTGATCACGATGTTGTCCCGGTAGCTGCGGGTCTTCGCGTCGAACGGCCCGCCACAGGTGATCAGCGTGAGGCGGGGTCTGCCGTCGCGCGCGAAGTACCGCTCCAGCGGGATCTTCGACTTCCGGTACTCCTCCCGGGCCACCACCCGGTAGGAGCGCTCGCGACCGTCCGAGCCGGTGGCGGCGAGCTCGTCCCCCTGGCCCAGCTCACGCAGCCGGAAGAACGCCCCCTTGCCCTGCTCGGCGCTGTCCACGTGCCCGGCGATCACCACCGAGCCGGCGCCGGCCTCCAGGCCCGGGCCGTAGCGGTACCAGCCGACCTGGTCCACGCTGGGCGGCACCTCGAACTCGTCGGTGCGCTCGTTGACGCCCACCGGGTTGACGGTGGCGGTGACCCGGATCGGCGGGATGCTCAGCTTCACCGGCGGCACGATCTCGCTGCCGGCCGGCAGCGTGCCCGGGTTCACCGGGACCGAGCCGCCGCCGGTCGCCGAGGGCGCGGGCGTCGGCGTGGCACTCGCCAGGGCGGCCACCTCGTCGCCGCCGACGTCCTCGGCGGGCTCGGATCCGCACGCCACCACACCCGCCAGGGTGAGCGCGGCGGCGCCGGCGGCCATCGCCGCCAGCGCCCCGCGGTTGCGCACCGTCACCGGCGACCGGCCCGGGCGGTTGCCGCCACCCGCGCCCCGCCGCCGACCAGGAGCAGCACGCCGGCCCCGGCCAGCACGTACCACCAGGTGTCCACGCCGGTGCCGGCCTGGCCGCCGGTGCCGCTGGGCACGCCGCCCGGCGCCGAGTGCAGGCCGTTGATGGTCTGGGCGACCACGTTCAGGTTCTTCGCCTCGGCCGAGCCGATCGCGTAGACGATGGTGGCGGTGCCCTCCTTCAGGTTCAGGTCGGCCGGGCCGATGGCGACGGTGTCGGTGCCGGCGAGCACCACGTCCGCCTTCACCGAGCCGGCGGCCACGTCCGCCTTGGCCTCCTTCGGGTTGGTCAGGCCCTCGAAGACCGGCTTGCCGCCGGCCCGCACGTCGACGGCCGGGGCGGCGGCGGTGTGCCGGACGATCAGCCGGGCCTTGCCGGCGCCCACCTTGGACACGTCGTTGACGAACGGGGTGATCTGCGGCTCGCCGGTGGCGCTCAGGTGGGCGGCGAGGCTGATGTTCGCCCCGCCCGGCACCGCGGCGTCGTCCACCTTCAGGATCGCCTTGTCGATCGCCTCGCCGGGCTTGGTCAGGGCGATGTCGTACTCCCCCTCGGGCAGGGTGAGCGGGCCGGCGACGTCGCCGGGCTTGAAGTTGTTCAGCGTCTTCTCGCCGTTGACGTACACGTCGACCGGGGTGTCCGGGATGCCGTGGACCACGGAGACCTTCGACGAGGCGGCGTAGGCCGGGCTCATGGTGGCGGCGCCGACGCCGGCGAAGGTGAGGGCGGCCACCGCGCCGCCCGCGGCGACCCGACGGAACATCGCGTACTGCATTGTCTGCCTCCTGGTGGTTGGTGCTGATTCGTCAGGCCTGGCTTGCAGAACGGGTTACGCCGGCTCCGTCGCCCCCGGATGCGCCCGGATCCGATTTCTTTTTCCCGTCTCCGGGCGCATCCGCCGGACCCTCCAGCGACGAAGGAGAGGTGACGAGGGTCGTGACGACACACCGGGAGAGTGGGGCGAGGGCTGTGGGAGTTACAGTCGGGTATGCCCCACGGAAGGCGAGCCGCCCGGTGACGGCGGCCAGGCAGGGCCCCGAACCGCCGGGCGAGGACGACCTCGCCACCCGGTTCCGCGACGGCGACGAGGCGGCCCTGCGAGAGGCGTACGACCGGTTCGGCCGAGCGGTGCTGCACCTGGCCACCACGACGCTCGTGAACCGCAGCGACGCCGAGGACGTGACCCAGGCGACGTTCGTCGCCGCCTGGCTCGGCCGGGAGACGTTCGACCCGGCGAAAGGCTCACTGGTCGGCTGGCTGCTCGGGATCGGGCGGCGCAAGGTGGTCGACCGGATCCGGGCCGCGGCCCGGGAGACCCGGGTGGTCGAGACGGTGCGGCAACTGCCGGAGCCGGTCTCCACCGGCCCCGACCCGGACACCGTCGTCGACCGGCTGGTGGTCGCCGACGAGCTGGCCCGGCTCCCCGACGAACAACGCCGGATGCTCGAGCTGGCGTTCTACGACGACCTGACACACCAGCAGATCGCGGCGGTGACCGGAGTGCCGCTCGGCACCGTCAAGAGTCACATCAGACGCGGCATGCAGAGCCTGAAACGCAGATGGGAGGTGGACGGTGCAGCACCTGGACCACGACCGGCTGGTCTTTCTGGCGCTCGGTGAGAGCGAGGCGGCTGACGGCGAGGCCACCCATCTAAACACCTGCGACCACTGCCGGGAGGAGATGGAGACGCTCCAGCACGTCGCCGGGCTCGGCGCGGGCACTCAGGGCCTGGCCGACCTGCCCGACCCGCCGGAGCACATCTGGCAGGGCATCGTGGCCGAGATCCGGGCCGCCGAGGAGCTGCCGGCCCTGACCGAGCGGCGCCTGCCACGCCCGGCCGATCCGGTGGAGCCGACCGCCGTACCCGTCGTGGCTCGTCGTCCGCGACGGAGCCGGCGCTGGCCGGCGTGGGCGACCACGGCGGTCACCGCCACCGCCGCCGCGGTGATCGGCGTGGCCGGCACCGCCGCGGTGCTCGGCGGTGGCGGCGGCGAGCCGACCGATCCGCAGCCACCGGTGGTGGCCAGCGCGCCGCTCGCCGCGTTCGGTTCGACGCCGAAGGACGCTTCCGGCGACGCCCGGGTCCTCGGCGACCACCGATTGCATCTGCACGTGACGAATCTCCCGACCGTTCCGGGGTACTACGAGGTCTGGCTGATCGATCCGAACACGATGGAGATGTTCTCCGTGGGCACGCTGAGCAACGGATCAGGGGACGCGCTCCTGCCGATCCCCCCGAACGTCGACCTGCGTACCTACACCGTGGTGGACATCAGCGCGGAGCAGTACGACAACAAGCCCGATCACTCCGGTGACAGCCTCCTGAGGGGCACCCTGACGGGCTGATCGGCGGGCCGGCTCAGCTCCCCGGCCCGCCGATCAGCTCCCTGCGAAGAAAGGCCGCCGCCCGGTGCACCGGGCGGCGGCCTTTTTCACGCGACACTCACTTGCGCTTGCGGATCTCCTCGGCGGCCTGCGGGACGACCTTGAACAGGTCGCCGACCACGCCGTAGTCGGCCAGCTCGAAGATCGGCGCCTCGGCGTCCTTGTTCACCGCGACGATGGTCTTCGAGGTCTGCATGCCGGCCCGGTGCTGGATCGCGCCGGAGATGCCCAGCGCGACGTAGAGCTGCGGGGAGACGGTCTTGCCGGTCTGGCCGACCTGGAACTGGTGCGGGTAGTAACCGGAGTCGACGGCCGCGCGGGACGCGCCGACCGCGCCGCCGAGCAGGTCGGCCATCTCCTCGACCAGCTTGAAGTTGTCGGCGTTGCCGACACCGCGACCGCCGGAGACGACGACCGACGCCTCGGTCAGCTCGGGGCGGGAGCCCTTCTGCTCGGCGACCCGCTCGACGACCTTGGCCAGCTTGTCCGCGTCGGTGACCGACACGGTGAGCTGCTCGACGGCCGGGGTGGCCGCGGCCGGGGCCGGGTTCAGCGAGTTCGGCCGGACGGTGACCAGCGGCAGGCCCTTGGTGACCTTGGACTTGACGATGGTGGAGCCGGCGAACGCGACCTGGGTGGCGGTGCCGTCGGCGGCCAGGCCGACCACGTCGGTCAGGATGCCGTTGTCCAGCTTGACCGCCAGGCGGGCGGCGATCTCCTTGCCCTCCTGGGAGGAGGCGAGCAGCACGGCGGCCGGCTGGACGCGCTTGACCAACTCTGCGACCACGGTCGCCTTGGGGGCCACCAGGTAGCCGTCGATCTCCTCGCCCTCGGCGGCGTAGATCTTCTCCGCGCCGTACTCGCCGAGCTTGGCGCTCAGCGCCTCGGCGGCGCCGGCGCCACCGAGGACGACAGCGCTCGGGGTGCCCAGCTCGCGGGCGAGGGTGAGCATCTCCAGGGTGACCTTCTTGACGCCGAATTCCTTGGTGGCTTCGACGACGACGAGAACCTCAGACATGTCAGTGACCTCTCACACGAACTTCTCGGTGGCGAGGAACTCGACCAGCTTCACGCCGCCCTCGCCCTCGTCGGTGATCTTCTCGCCGCCGGAGCGCGGCGGGCGCTTGGAGTGCTCGACCACGGCGCTGGTGGCGCCGTCGAAGCCCACCTCGGCCGGGGCCACGCCCAGGTCGCCCAGGGAGAGCGTCTGCACCGGCTTCTTCTTGGCGGCCATGATGCCCTTGAAGGACGGGTAGCGCGGCTCGTTGATGGTGTCCCAGACGGAGACCACGGCCGGGGTGGAGGCGGTGACCACCTCGTAGCCCTCCTCGGTCTGCCGCTCGACGGTCAGGTCGGCACCGTCGACGGTGAGCTTGCGCGCGCCGGTCAGGGCGGCCACGCCCAGCCGCTCGGCGATCATGTGCGGCATGACCTGGACCCGGCCGTCGGTCGACTCGGCGCCGCAGATGACCAGGTCGGCGTTGAGCTGACCGAGGGCGGCGGCGAGCACCTTCGAGGTGGCCACCGCGCAGGAGCCGTGCAGGGCGTCGTCGACCACGTGGACGGCCTTGTCCGGGCCCATGGAGAGCGCCTTGCGGATCGACTCGGTCGCCCGGTCCGGACCCATGGTCAGGATGGTGACCTCGCCGCCGTGCGCCTCCTTGATCTTCAACGCCTCCTCGATGGCGTACTCGTCCATCTCGTTGATGACGTTGTTCGCCGAACCGCGGTCGACGGTGTTGTCGTCAGAACGCAGGTTGCGGTCCGCGCCCGAATCGGGCACCTGCTTGACGAGTACGACGATGTTCATCGCGCTTCGACGACCCTCCTGTTTGGTGTAGCGATCACTCGCCCGGTCACGGGCGCAGCCTCCCGCGTGACGCAACGTGGGTCAACCGCGGGCAGCTGTGCACTTCCCCACGAGCGCAATGTTACCCGCAAGTAGCATGGCCACCCCGGCGGGCCGGAGTGACGCAACTCACCACCGTCACGCCGCCTCGGCCAGCGCCTGCCTGATCTTCTCGATCGCCGCCGCCTCGGCCGGCTCGATCCCCCGGTGCGCCTGTGCGACCCGCTCCGCCGCGGCCAGCACCACCGACCGGTACGTCTCGACGTCGTCCGGCGACTTGGCGCGCAGGATCTCCACCGACCGGCCCAGCGCGGGCAGCACCACCGACTCGATCTCCATGGCCGAGTCCCGGGGGAGCTGCGGCAGCGGCCCGGTGGTCAGCGCCTCCTTGACCACGCCCCCCACCTCGGCGAGCGCACCGGAGGCGGCGAAGCTCTCACGCACCATGGCCAGCACCCCCGGCACGGCGTTGGAGACCAGGAACACGGCACCGAACGCGCCGGTCTTCAGGGTGAGCCGCTCGTCCGCCGTCAACCGTTCCATGATCACGGAGTGTAGACGTACGGCGTGGAGGTGGTGACCGCAACGAGCCCGAGCCGCTCCAGGATGGGCCGGCTGTCCGGCGAGCAGTCCACCTGGAGCAGCGTCTTGCCGCGCTGCTGCGCCAGCCGCGCCCGGTACGCCACGAGCGCCCGGTAGATGCCCTTCTTTCGCCACTGCGGCAGCGTCGAGCCGCCCCAGAGGCTGGCGAAGCCGGTGCCGCGCTGGTAGCGGATCCAACCCGCGCTGACCACCGTCTCCCCCGCCTCGGCCACCACGATCGTGATCGACTGCGGGTCCGCCTCGATCTCCCGGAGCAGGCCGATCACCAGGTGGCTGCGGTCGTCGTGCCAGACCTCCTCCTCCATCGCCGCGATCCGTTCCAGGTCGGCCCGGCCGGTGACCTCGCGCAGGCGTACCCCCTCGGGGAGCACCGGGACGGCGGCGGCGAGCGGCGCGACCGGGCCGACCACGACTGTCTCCTGGTCCTCCGGTACGAAGCCGGCGGCGCGCAGCCGGTCGCCCAGGTCGGCCGGCTCGTCGTGACCGGCGAGCTTCCACTCGACCGACTCGCCCCGGGCCCGGAAGAACTCGACCTGCCGGGCGATCAGCGCGTCCAGTTCGGCGCCGGCCAGGCCGTCGAGCGTCCGGTAGGTGAGGAAACCGCGGTGGTCCAGGCCGAGCACGCGGAACAGCGGACCGTCGCGCTCCACCGTCACGCCGGCGGGCGCCGGATCGGGCAACTCCGGACGAAGCTGGCTGTCGTAGGCGTCGCGCAGGCTCCGCGCGTCAAGATCGGTCATCCCCCCAGGCTAGGCGCGGGGCAAAGCGGATAATCGGCAGCGTGTGGGAGTCGATCAAGAGCTGGTTCGACCCGCGTGAGCTGCGTTCGGTCGGCACCCCGCCGGACTACCGCTTCTCGCTGGCGAACGAACGGACGTTCCTGGCCTGGCTGCGTACCGGCCTGGCACTCGTGGCGGGCGGGCTGGCCGCCGCGCAGTTCCTCCCGCCGCTGCGCCTGGCCC
Source organism: Micromonospora sp. AMSO1212t (assembly GCF_008868145.1). Classification (NCBI taxonomy): domain Bacteria; kingdom Bacillati; phylum Actinomycetota; class Actinomycetes; order Micromonosporales; family Micromonosporaceae; genus Micromonospora; species Micromonospora sp. AMSO1212t. Next base: position 24,495 of record NZ_WBKS01000022.1, on the reverse strand, counting down.
ACCTGCGCGAGGCGCTCGCTGTCGCGCTGCTGCTGCTCGGGGCGGCCGTATCGATCCGGGCGGTCGACCACTGGGCGCGCACCGAACGCGCCATGCGGCTGGACGAGGAGCTGCCCGCGTCCCGCTTCCCGGCCGTGCTGGCGCTGATCGTCGCGGTCGGCGCGCTGCTGCTGGTGGCTGCCGTGCTGCTGGGCGGCGCGGGGTGACCCGCGATCCCGGCCTGCAACCCGAGCGCACGCGGCTGGCCTGGCGGCGGACGCTGCTCACGCTCACCGCCGTGCTGCTGCTGCAGCTCCGGCAGGCGTTCACCGGCCGCGTCCTCGACGCGCTGCTGACCGGGGCGGCGCTCCTGGTCTGGCTCGCCGTACTGGTGGTGACGTGGCACCGGGCCACCGGCGCGGGACCGCGGCGGTTCGACCGCTGGTCGGTGCCGCTGACCGCGCTCGGTGCGGCCGGACTTGCAGTGCTCGGTGTGGCGCACGTGCTCGGCGGGGTGCACTGACGTGCGGCGGTGAGCCATCATGAGGCATGGCCCGCCTCTACGTGCTGCTCTTCCTGGTCCAGATCGTCCTCGCCGTGTGCGCGCTGATCAGCTGCCTCTCCGCCGACGAGGAGAAGGTCAAGGCGCTGCCCCGGATGATCTGGGTGCTGATCATTCTCTTCTTCCCGCTGGTCGGCTCGATCGCCTGGTTCCTGGTGGGCCGCGAGCGCCCGGCCGGGACCGTCGGCGTCACCGGCACCACCAGTCCCGCCGCCCCGGCCCGCCGCCCGCTCGCGCCGGACGACGACCCGGAGTTCCTCGCCTCGCTGAACGAGCGGTCCCGCCGCGAGGACCAGGAACGTCTGCGGCTGTGGGAGGAGGACCTGCGCCGCCGCGAGGAGGAGCTGCGCGGCCGCCCGGACGACCGGGACCGCCCGGAGGTCTGAACGCGCCGCGGGCCGCCCGCCGGTCACCCGGCGGACGGCCCGCACGCGCCGTGTTCAGGCCAGGTTCGACGACCGGGGGTACGCGTCGGCGGGGTCGGTCAGCACGTTCACCAGGTACGGCACGCCCGAGTCGAACGCGCGTCCCAGCGCGGGACCGAGGTCGGCGGCCTTCTCCACCGTCTCGCCCCCGCCGCCGAGCGCCTCGACCACCTTGTCGTAGCGCAGGCCGGGCTGGAGGTCGGCGGCCACGTCGTAGCCGTACATCGCCCGCATCGGGTGCTTCTCCAGCCCCCAGATGCCGTTGTTGCCGACCACGATCACCACCGGCAGCTTCTGCCGGACCAGCGACTCCACGTCCATCAGCGAGAAGCCGGCCGCGCCGTCGCCCATCAGCACACAGATCTGCCGGTCCGGGTGGCTGACCCGGGCGCCCATCGCGTAGCCCATGCCGGTGCCGAGGCACCCGTACGGGCCGGGGTCGAGCCAGGTGCCGGGCTGGGCCGGCTCCAGGTACCGCCCGGCGTACGACACGAAGTCGCCGCCGTCGCCGATGGTGATGGCGTCCGGGGCGAGCACCCTGCGCAGCTCGCCGTAGATCCGGGCCGGGCGGATCGGGTCGGTCTCGGCGGCCATCTCCCCGGCGTCGCGGGCCTTCGCCGCGTCCTCGGCGGTACGCAGCTCGGCGATCCAGTCGGCGTGGTCCGCCCGGTCACCGCTGTGGTCGGCGAAGCCGCCGAGGATCAGCCGGAGGTCACCGGCCGGCGCGGCGGCCGGCTGCACGTGCCCGGCCCGCTGGCTGGGCGCGTCCACCACGTGCACCACCTGGGCGTCGCCGAAGTCGCCGAAGGAGAGCCGGAAGTCCAGCGGGGTGCCGATCACCACGACCACGTCGGCGCCCTTGAGCGCGACCCGGCGGGCCTTGGCGAAGGCGAGCGGGTGCTCCGGCGGCAGCGCGCCCCGGCCCATGCCGTTGGTGAACACCGGCACCCGCAGCGACTCGGCGGCGGCGCGCAGCGCCTCGACGGCGTCGCCCGCGTACACGTCGGAGCCGGCGATGATCACCGGCCGGGACGCGCCCGCGATGAGACGGGCCGCCTTGGCGACCTCGTCCGGGTCCGGCTCGATCGGCGCCGGCGGCGTGACCGCCGGCAGGTCGGTGTCACCGACGGAGAAGACCGCCTCCAGCGGGAAGTCCAGGAACACCGGGCCGCGGTGCGGGGTGAGCGCGGTGGTCAGCGCCGCCGACACCGCGCGCGGGATGTCGTCGGCGCTGAACACCGTCTCGGCGTGCTTGGTCACCGGCGCGACCAGCGGCAGGTGGTCCATCTCCTGGAGGCTGCCCGAGCCCCAACGGAACTGCGGCGCCCGCCCGCCGAGCACCAGCACCGGCGAGGCGTTGAAGTACGCGCTGGTCAGGCCGGAGATCCCGTTGGTGACGCCGGGGCCGGCGGTGAGCACGGCCAGGCCGGGGCGGCGCTGCAGCTTGGCCACCGCCTCGGCGGCGAACACCGCGGACTGCTCGTGCCGCACGTCGTAGAGGGGGAAGCCCGCCTTGTGCGCGGCGTCGTAGAGCGGGAAGACGTGCCCGCCGGACAGCGTGAACATCTCCCGTACGCCGTGCGCGCGTAGTGCCGCGAGTGCCAGATCGCCCCCGTGGCCCTCGATCCGCTCCGTCATGCCATTCCCCTTCGTCGACCGACCGGGGTCACGCTACTGGCCGGTATCGCGGATGTGAACAGCTCTCGCGTCAGCGACCGGTGAAGCCCGGCTTGCGCTTCTCCACGAACGCCGCCATGCCCTCGCGCCGGTCGTCGGTGGCGAACAGCGCCGCGAAGAGCTGGCTCTCCCAGGCCAGGCCGGAGGTGAGGTCCATGTCCAGACCGCCGTCGACAGCCGCCTTCGCCGCGCGCAGCGCCTGCACCGGCCCGGTCAGGAACGGCTTCACGTAGGCCACGGCGGCGTCGTAGACCTCGCCGGCCGGGACCACGCGGTCGGCCAGACCGATCCGCAGCGCCTCGGCGGCGTCGACCATCCGACCGGTCATGATCAGGTCCTTGGCGCGGGCCGGGCCGACCAGGCGGGCCAGCCGCTGGGTGCCGCCGGCGCCCGGGATGATGCCGAGCTTGATCTCCGGCTGGCCGAGCTTGGCGTCCTCGGCGACGATCCGCCAGTCGCAGGCCAGCGCCAGCTCGCACCCGCCGCCGAGCGCGTACCCGGTGATCGCGGCGACGACCGGCTTGGGGATGCGGGCGATCGCGCCGAGCGCGCTGGACAGGTCGGCAGCGCGCTCCGCCATGTCCACGTAGGACATGTCGGCCATCTCCTTGATGTCCGCGCCGGCCGCGAAGACCTTCTCGCCGCCGTACACGATCACGGCGCGGACCTCGGCGTCGGCGGTGGCCGCCGACGCGGCGGCGCGCAACTCCTCCTGCACCTGCGTGTTGAGCGCGTTCATCGGCGGCCGCTCCAGCCGGATGGTGCCGATGCCGTCCTTCACTTCCAGCCTGACGAACTCGCCCACGCTGCCCTCACTTCCTCGTCGAAGTCGCGTGCCAACCTTACGACTCGCCTCGTTGGGGTAGACAGTGTGGTGTCGGCGACTCCCAGGTCGCCGCGCCGGAGTCGCCGCCGCCCCGCCACCGGGAGTGAGGCCATGATCACCTACTACGACGACCGCTCCGTCCAGGTCACCTCCACCGCGGTGCGGGTGGACGGGCGCAGCTACCCGCTGGCCGAGCTGACCACCGTGTGGCACCGGCGGGGCGACCGCTCCTGGCGGGTGCTCGCCGGACGCGGCGCGATCGGGGCCGCGCTCGCCGGGCCGCTGGTGGCCGCCGTGCTGGGCATCGCGCTGGCCGTGTGGCTCCAGGGTTCGGCGGTGGTCACCATCGCCGTCGTCGGGACCTCGGTGCTGGTCGGCCTCGCGGTCGGGCCGCTCGCGGACTTCCTCTTCGAACACCTGGACCGCTCCTACGCCCGGGGCAGCCGGGAGATGGAGATGTGGGCCGAATGGCGGGGCCGGCCGGTGCGCCTGCTGCACACCCGCGACGCGATGCGCTTCGGCCAGGTCTACCGGGCGGTGCAGCGGGCCATGGAGAGCCTGCCGTCCGCACCGGGCCGTCCGGGGCCCGGTCGTACCGCGCCGGGCCCTTCCGCGGCGCGTCAGAACGTGATCGGGTCGTCCGGCAGCAGGCCGAGCCCGCGCAACAGGCCGTAGGTGTCCTGCTCGCCCCAGAACTGCACGATCCGGCCACCGGCCAGGCGGTACATCTTGCAGGCGCTCTGCACAGTCGTCGCCCCGGTCGCGTCGCGCCGGTACGTCTGTGCCATCGACACCACCACCCGGTCCCCGGCCGCGAAGATCTCCCGGATCTCCTGGTCGAGCACGGTCAGGCCGGGCGAGGAGACGGCGGCCTCGGGGTAGCGGCGACCGCGTACCGCAGTGCCCGAGCCGTAGACCTCCACGTCCTCGTCGACCACCTCGGCCAACTCGGCCAGGTCCTTCGTGACGAAGGTGCGCAGGTAGCGCTTGACCACCTCGACGTTGCGCGCCTGCTCGTCACCGATCCCGGCCCCGTTCCGGTCCGCCATGTCCGCCAGCCTAGCGGCGCAGGACGCGCCGGCATCGACGCGCGCGGTTAGGCTGATTCATGGTCCTCTATTACCGAGACGACGCGGTACAGGTCACCTCGGAGGCGATCCACGCGGGCGGCCAGGTCGTCGCGCTCGCCGACGTCACGTACGTCTGGCACGCGCGCGGCACCACCACGCTCGCCGTTCGGGGGCGGGTACTGGGACGCGGGGTGCTGGTCCTGCTCCTGTCGCTGCCGCCACTGGTCGCGGTGGTCTGCGTGCTCTCGCTGGCCTGGTCCGCGCAGGACCGGGGCGAGTGGAAGCTCGCCCTGATCACCCTGGCCGCGTTCGTGGTGGCCGGGCTGGCGCTCACGCCGTTCCTGGAGGTGCCGCTCGGCTGGCTGGACCGCTCCTACGAGCGCGGCAACCGGGTGCACGAGCTGTGGGTGCAGCACCACGGCCGGGAGACGATGCTGGTCCGCACGCCGGACGCGCTGCGGTTCGGGCAGATCTACCGGGCCGTGCAACGTGCCGTGGAGCAGCAGACGGACCGCCGATGAGCGGCGTCGGTCAGGCCAGCGGCAGCGTGGTCGCCATCGGCCAGGCCAGCAGCACCGCCCCGACCGACGGCGCCAGCCACCACGGCGCGCCCCGACGGCGCAGCACCAGCGCCCACGCCGCCTGCCAGGCCACCAGCGCCGCGAACAGCGGCACCACGAGCAGCACGAACCCGGGCGCCAGGCCGAGCACCGCCGCGACGGCCAGCACCAGCACGGCGATCCCGCCGGTGGCCGCGTAGCGGACGCCGGGGCCGTCCGCGAGCCGCTCGGCGCCGAGCAGGAAGACCAGGCAGCAGAACGTCACCAGGGGCAGCAGCCACCACCGGGCTCCGACCGGCACGGTCGAGGTGAACCCGAGGTGCAGGGGCAGCGCGACGGCGAGCACGGCGTACCCGAGGAGCACGGCAGCGACCACCGCGGGCCGGACGCCGCTCGCGGTCGCCGGTGGCCGCGTGGTTCGCGCGAAGGGGCGCGTGAAGCGCGCTGCGGCGGCCAGCAGCACGCCGGTGAGCAGGAGGAACACGGCCACGTATCCGCCCACGGCGAGTGGCAGCCGGGCGGTCGGCAGCAATGCGGCGAGCACGGCGCCCAGCCCGGCCGCCGGCACCACCGCGGCGAGCCACCGGCCCGCGCCGGTACGCGGACCGCCGGTGCTCGCCCCGGCCCGGCGTGGCAGCAACGCCGCCAGCGGCACGAAGCCCAGCGCGAGCCCCACCAGCAGCAGCCCGGCGCCGCCCGGCCGGGTCAACGGGTCAGGCGGCGGCCCGCCGGTACGGTCCGGGAGCGCGTCGAGCACCGCGGCGTGGGTACGCGGCGCGAACAGCACCGAGACGTGCTCGACGCCGGGTGCCACCACCCGTGTGCGGGTGCCCGGCGGTGCGTCCCGGGTCGCCTCGTCGACGGCCTGGCGGAAGCCGGCGAACTCCAGCCCACCCACCACGAGTGTCAGCTTCCCGGGCCAGCCGGCCGGCACGTCACCGCCGTCGGGCAGCGAGATAGCCACGGTCCGGTCGATCTCCGGATGCGCCACCGCGTACCGGGTGACCGCGCCGGCGCCCATCGAATGCCCCACCAGGACGATCCGGTCCGGGTCGACGCCGGGACGCTCGCGCAGCCACGCGACGGCCACGTCCAGGTCGTGCCGCAGCAGCGCTCGGGCGCGTTCCTCGTCCCGGCCCGCGCCCGGCAGCCGGGAGCGGCTGGCACCGTGGCCGGCGAAGTCGAGCAGCACCGCGATCCCGCCCTGGCGGGCCACCGAGTCGGCGAGCGGCCGCATCAGCCGGGCGGACCCGGCGAAGCCGTGCGCGATCACCACTCCGGGCCGCCGGTCCGCGCTCGCGCCGTCCGCCCGGACCTCGGTCAGTGGCACCCCCGCCACTGTCGCCCGCCGGGTGCTCAGACCGGCGTCGGTGCGGGCCAGGAGCAGGGCGCCCAGGACGACGGCGAGCAGCGCGACCACGGCGCAGGCGAGCAGTCGCCGCGACGCCGGGCCGGGGGTGGGCATGCCGGCACCCTACGCCGCGCCGGCGGCCCGGCGTGACCTTCACCGCCCGGCAGCCGCCGGGCGGCACTGGCCGCGACGCCGCACACTGGATGTCATGGCGATCCCACTTCCCCGGCCCGGTGCCCTGCTCGGCCTGACCCGTACCGCGGTGGACCAGGCGCTCGGCTCGGCCGCCACGGTGGCCTCGGTACCCGCTCGCGCGTTCGCCGTCCTCGACCAGGTGGAGGCGCTGGTCCGGCGGATCGACGGGGTGGTGGACCGGATCGAGGGCACGCTCGACCGCACCGACCGGGTGCTCACCGACGCGGAGACGGCGGTCCGCGAGGTGGCGGTGATCAGCGCCGCCGCCACCGCGGCGATCGACACGGCGACCGAGGTGGCTGCCGCGGCGACGGTCGTGGTCGGCGAGGCGCAGCGGGTCTCCGAGGCGGCGGCCACTGTGGTCGGCGAGGCCGACCGGGTGGCCCGGACGGCGGCCGGTGTGGTGACCGAGGCGCAGACGGTGACCGCGCGGGCGGCGGGCACGCTGGCGACCGCCGAGAAGGCGGCCGGCACCGCGAGCGAGCTGCTGACCGCGTACGAGGCGACGCTGCGCCGGGCCGCGCCGATGGCGGCCCGGTTCGTGGAGCAGCTCAGCCCGGAGGAGGTGACCGCCGCGATCCGGCTGGTGGACGAGTTGCCGAAGCTCAAGGACCATCTCACCTCGGACGTGCTGCCGATCCTGGCCACGCTGGACCGGGTCGGCCCGGATCTGCACGACCTGCTGGACGTCACACGCGACCTCAAGCTCGCGGTCGCCGGCATCCCCGGGCTCGGCATGCTGCGCCGCCGGGGCGAGCGCCTCACCGACGAACCGGCCGGCTGAGGCTCAGCCGGCCGGGAAGAGCTCGTCGATCTCCGCGCGGTGCGGCAGCGCCACCGAGGCGCCGAGCTTGCGCACGCACGCCGCACCGGCGGCCGCCGCCCAGCGCACCGCGTCGGCCAGGTCCCGCCCCTCACCCCAGGCCACGGCGAGCGCGGCGGTGAACGCGTCCCCGGCCGCGGTCGAGTCGACCACGTCCACCGGCACGGCCGGCACGTGCGTCGACGGGCGGTCCCGGTCGACGTACCAGGCGCCGTCGCCGCCGAGCGTGAGCACCGCCCGGGGCACCAGGTCGAGCAGCGCCGCCGGCTCGTCCCGGCCCCGGCCGGTCAGCGCCTGCGCCTCCGGCTCGTTCACCACGAGCAGGTCGGTGGCCGCCAGCAGCTCGGCCGGCACCGGCCGGGCCGGCGCGGCGTTGAGCACCACCCGGGTGCCCGCGGACCTGGCCGCCAGCGCCGCCTCGGTCACCGTCTCGACCGGCACCTCCAGCTGCGCGATCAGCACGTCCGCATCGCGTACGGCGGAGAGCTCGCCGGCGGTCAGCGACGTGAACGCGGCGTTCGCCCCGGGGGTGACCAGGATGGCGTTCTCCCCCGCGCCGCCGACCATCACCAGCGCGACGCCGGACGGGCCGTAGACCACCCGCAGGTGGCCGGTGTCCACGCCGGCCGCTGTCATCCGGGCCCGCAGCGTCACGCCGAACGAGTCCGAGCCGATCGCGCCGAGGAAGACGCAGCTCGCACCGGCGCGTACCGCGGCGACCGCCTGGTTGGCCCCCTTGCCGCCGGGCAGCATGACGAAGTCGTCGCCCAGCACCGTCTCGCCGGGCCTGGGCAGTGCCGCGCCGATACCGACCAGGTCCATGTTGGCGCTGCCGACGACGGCGATCCGGGTCTGCGGCACTGTGTCGTCCCGTCGCTCAGGCGGCGCGGGCGGCCCAGCGGTCGTCGGACCGCGTGACCACCAGCGGCAGGCCGAACGTCTTCGACAGGTTGTCGGCGGTGAGCACGTCGGCGAGCAGGCCCTGCGCCACCACGCCGCCCTCGCGCAGCAGCAGCGCGTGGGTGAAGCCCGGCGGGATCTCCTCGACGTGGTGGGTGACGAGCACCATGGCCGGCGCGTCCGGGTCGTACGCCAGCTCGGCCAGCCGGGCCACCAGGTCCTCGCGCCCGCCCAGGTCGAGCCCGGCTGCGGGCTCGTCGAGCAGCAGCAGCTCCGGGTCCGTCATCAGGGCGCGGGCGATCTGGACGCGTTTGCGCTCGCCCTCGGACAGCGTGCCGTAGGTGCGGTCGGTGAGGTGGCCGACGCCGAGCTGGCGCAGCAGCGCGGCGGCGCGCGCCACGTCGGTGCGGTCGTAGCTCTCCCGCCAGCGGCCGACCACCGACCAGGCGGCGGTCACCACCACGTCGACGACGCGCTCCTCGGCGGGGATCCGCTCGGCGAGCGTCGCGGTGGACAGGCCGATGCGGGTACGCAGCTCGTTGACGTCGGTACGGCCGATGCGCTCGCCGAGCACGTGCGCGACGCCACTGGTCGGGTGCAGCCGGCCGGCGGCCAGATTGAGCAGCGTGGTCTTGCCCGCGCCGTTCGGCCCGAGCACCACCCACCGTTCGTCCAGCTCGACCCGCCAGTCGACGTCGTGCACCAGCGCGGTGCCGGAACGCTTGACGACGACTCCGTCGAGGCTGACCACCAGATCCGCGTCCACGGTCGAGGGGGCGGGGGCGCCCGGGGCGCCGGGGATCAGGTCACCAGTCACCGCTCCATCCAATCACGCACCCGGCCCGGCGCCCCCCACGGGCGGCGCCACCGCCATAGGGTGGGGCGCCGTGTCGTTGGTCACCGCTTCCGGAAGGACACTCATGCCCGACCGCTGCCGGGAGGCGCGCGGATGAGCGCGGTCATCGAGATCGCCGGCCTCCGCAAGACGTTCCACACGCTGCGCCAGGGGCGCCGGATCGCCGTCGACGGTTTCGACATGCTCGTCGAGGCGGGCCAGGTGCACGGCTTCCTGGGGCCGAACGGGTCCGGGAAGACGACCACGCTGCGCGCGCTGCTGGGGCTGGTCCGGCCGGACGCCGGGCGGATGCGCGTGCTGGGCGCCGAGTCACCCGAGCACCTGCCGGACGTGGCCGGGCGGGTCGGCGCGATCGTGGAGAGCCCGCAGTTCTTCGCCAACTTCACCGCCCACCGGACGCTGCGGCTGCTGGCCCTGGCCGGCGGTGTGCCGACCGCCCGGGTGGACGAGGTGCTGGAGCAGGTCGGGCTGCGCGACCGGGGCGACGAGCGGGTCAAGGGCTACTCGCTGGGCATGAAGCAGCGGCTGGCGGTCGCGTCGGCCCTGCTGAAGAGCCCGGAGCTGCTGATCCTGGACGAACCGGCGAACGGGCTGGACCCGGCCGGCATCCGGGAGATGCGTGACCTGACCCGGTCACTGGCCGAGGCCGGGGTGACGGTGCTGCTGTCCAGCCACATCCTCGCCGAGATCCAGCTGATCTGCGACCACGTGACGATCGTCAGCCGGGGGCGGCGGGTCGCGTACGGGCCGGTGGAGGAGGTGCTGGCCGGCTTCGACCAGCACCAGTGGCGGGTCCGGGTGGCCGACCCGGAGCAGGCCGGGCAGTTGCTGGGCCGGGCCGGCCTGTCGGTGACGGTCGCGCCGGACCACCTGGTGGTGACCGGCGTGCAGGATCCGGAGACGATCAGCCGGACGCTCGGCGAGCAGGGCATGTGGGTACGCGAGCTGGTCCCGCTGCGGCCGGACCTGGAGAGCGTCTTCCTGGAGCTGACCGGCGACCACGAGCACGTGGCGGTGCCGCGACAGGTCGACGGCGCGCCGCCGAACGACGGTGTGATCGACCTCGACGTCCGGGAGAGCCGGGAGGTGGACGCGTGAACCTGGTCCGTGCCGAGCTGGAGCGGCTGGCCGCCCGGCGCTTCGTGCAGCTCATGGTGGTGCTGCTGGCTGCCGCCTTCGCGGTGACTGTGGTGACCACGCTCGCCGGTTCGCACCGGCCCGGCCCGGCGGAGCTGAGCCGGGCGCAGGCCCAGGCCGCGGAGAGCGTGCGCCAGATGGAGATGACGTACGACCGCTGCCTGCGGATCCGGGAGGGCACGCTCCCGCCGGGCGAGAACGACTACCTGCCGCGCGACTGCGCCCAGATCGACCCGGCCCAGATCGAGGAGTTGCCGAGCGCGGCCGACTACCTCAGCGGCGTCTTCGTCTTCGCCAAGGAGGCCGAGCCGCTGCTCTACTTCCTGATCGCGTTCCTGACGCTGTTCGGGTTCCTGGTCGGCGCCTCCTACATCGGGGCCGACCTGAACTCGGGCGGGGTGGTCAACCTGCTGCTGTGGCGGCCACGGCGGCCCACTGTGCTCGCCACGAAGCTCGGCACGCTGCTGGGCGGGCTGCTCGGCCTGTCGGTGCTGGCGTCGGCGGCGTACCTCGGGGCGTTCTGGTTGATCGGCCAGGCGTCCGGCCTGGTCGGGCGGACCGGCGGCGACTTCTGGCCGTCGCTGGCCGCGATCTGGGTACGCGGGCTGATGCTGGTGCTGCTCGCCGCGGCGCTCGGGTTCGCCGTCGCCACGCTGGGCCGGCACACGTCGGCGGCGCTCGGCACGGTGGCCGCGTACGTGGTGGTGTGGGAGCTGGGGGCGCGGCTGGTGTTCCAGATCCTGGAGGTCGGCCGGCCGGACCGGTACATGCTGTCCAGCTACCTGGCGGCCTGGCTGTCCGGCGAGGTGCGGCTCTGGGACAACAACGCCTGCGGCCCCGGGATCTCCGGCTACTGCGACGGCTCGTACACGTTGACCTGGACGTCGGGCCTGGTGGTGCTGCTCGGGCTCACCGGCGCGCTGGTGGCCGCCGCGTTCACGGTGTTCCGCCGCCGCGACCTGATCTGACGGGAGCCACGCCTCGGCAACTCCTTGCGATCCCTGACGCCATGATGAAGGATTCCTTCACATGGCGTCAGGGTGCACGACGTGGTCAGCCGACCGTCGAGCCGAACACCTCGTCGCGTACCGCGTCCAGCGCGGTACGCAGCGCGCCGCGCAGGATCGGCTCCTCGGTCAGCCCGGTGGTCACCACCCGGGGCCGCACGAGCGTGATCGCGGCGACCTCGTGCTGCACCCGCTCGGCCAGCGCCGCCCCGCCCGCCTGACCGACAGCGCCGGCGAGCACCACGAGTGGCGGGTCCAGCACGACGCAGGTGCTCGCCACACCCAGCGCCAGCCGCCGGGCCAGCTCGTCGAGCATCGGGCCACCGGCGGTGCCGGCGGCGATGGCCGCACGGACCACCTCGGCCGCCCGGGCCGCCGCGACGCCCTGCTCGGCCGCCTCGGGGCTGGCGAAACCGTGCTCGGCGGCCACCGCGCGCACCGCGTCGGCGCCGACGAGCTGCTGGAACGCCGGCTTGGCCCGCTTGGACACGTCGCGCGGGATGGGCGCGCCGGGCACCGGCAGGTAGCCGATCTCCCCCGCCGCGCCGCTGCTGCCGTGGTGCAGCCGGCCGCCCAGCATGATCGCCAGGCCGACGCCCGCGTCCACCCAGACCAGCACGAAGTCGGCGGTGCCACGGGCCGCGCCGGACTGCGCCTCGGCCACCGCTGCGAGGTTCACGTCGTTCTCGAACACGACCGGCGTGTCCAGGTCCTCGCGCAGCGCGGCGAGCAGGCCGCTGTGCCAGCGCGGCAGGTTGAACGCGAACGTGATGTCGCCGGTCTGCGGGTCGACCAGGCCCGGGGTGCCGAGCACGACCCGCCGGACGGCGGACAGCTCCGCCCCGGCGCTGCTGGCCGCCTGGACCACGGCGTTGTGCACCACGCCGACCGGGTCGTCGGTGTCCTTCGTGGACTGCTCGACCCGGCCGGCCACGGTGCCGGTGATGTCGGCGCAGGCCGCCACCACCCGCTCCGCCCCCACCTCCACGCCCACCACGTACGCGCTGCCCGGCCGGACGGCGTAGAGCTGGGCGTTCGGGCCCCGCCCGCCGGCCTGCTCGCCGACCCGGGCGACCAGGCCGCGCTCCTCCAGCCGCTCGACGAGCTGGGACGCGGTGACCTTGGACAGCCCGGTCAGCTCACCGATCCGGGCCCGGGTCAGCGGGCCGCGTTCGAGCAGCAGCTCCAGCGCCGCACGATCGTTGAGCGCCCGCAGGAGTCGGGGGGTGCCGGGCAGCCGGGTCGCACTCATGCCAACGTCCTCAATTTTCAGTAAAGTTTTCTAACCACAAAACGCCTGCCGAGGGGTGCCCGTTAGCGTATCGGCCACCCCCATCCGCAGAGGTCGGACGACCCGGCAGGGAAAGGGGATACTCGTGGGTCTGGATCCAGGACTGCGCCGGCTCGCGCTGGGCACGCTGCTGGCCGCGTACCCGGGACCGGTCCCGCCGGACTGGGCGGTCGACCTGCTCGCCGACGGGCTCGCCGGGCACACCCTGTTCGGCACCAACATCCACGACCCGGCCCAGGTGGCGGCGTCCACCGCGGCGCTGCGCGCCGGCCGCCCCGACGTGATCGTCGCGATCGACGAGGAGGGCGGCGACGTCACCCGGCTGGCGCACGCCACCGGCAGCCCGTACCCCGGCAACGCCGCGCTCGGCGCGGTGGACGACCCCGACCTCACCCGCCAGGTGTACGCGGCGATCGGCGCGGAACTGGCCGCGCTCGGCATCACGGTCGACCTGGCGCCCACTGTCGACGTGAACACCGCCGACGAGAACCCGGTGATCGGCACCCGCTCGTTCGGGGCGGACCCGAAGCGGGTCGCCGTCCACTCGGCCGCCGCCGTCGCCGGCCTCCAGTCGACCGGCGTGGCCGCCTGCGCCAAGCACTTCCCCGGGCACGGCGCCACAGTCGCCGATTCCCACCACGAGCTGCCCACCGTCGACGTGCCACCGGCCGTCCTGCGGGAACGCGACCTGCCACCGTTCGCCGCCGTGGTCGACGCGGGCGTCCGCGCGGTGATGACCGCGCACATCCGGGTGCCGGCGCTGACCGGCGACGGCCCGGCCACGTTCAGCCGTGCGGTCCTGCACGACCTGCTGCGCGTCGAGTACGGCTTCACCGGCGCGATCATCACCGACGCGCTGGAGATGAAGGGGGCGGTGCTCGCCGCCGGCGGGGTCGGTCCGGGCGCGGTCCGGGCCCTGGCCGCCGGCGCGGACCTGCTCTGCATCGGCGCCCGGGTCGACGCCGGGCTGGTCGAGTCGGTCGCCGCCGAGGTCGTCGCGGCGATCGCCGACGGCCGCCTGGCGCGTGCCCGCGTCGAGGAGGCCGCCGGCCGGACCGCCGCGCTCGCCGCCACCGGCGCCGCCGACGCCCCGCCGCCCGCCGTCGACGGGCTCGGCTACGCCGCCGCGCTGCGGGCGGTACGCGTCGAGGGCGACCTCACCCGCGACACCGCGCCCCTGGTGGTGCAGGTGCACGCCACCTCCACCATCGCCGAGGGGCGGGTGCCCTGGGGGCTCGGCCCGCACCTGGCCGCCGGGGTCGAGCAGGCGCGTGCCGTGGCGGGCGAGACCGACCCGGAGCAGTTGCGGCAGCTCGCCGGAGACCGAGCGGTCGTGCTGGTCGGGCGGCATCTGCACCGGCTGCCCGGCGCGCGCGAGCTGGTCGAGGCGCTGGCCGCCACGCACCGCGTCGTCGTGGTCGAGATGGGCTGGCCGGGCGCCTGGCGGCCGGGGGGCGCGCGCGCCTTCGTCGCCACCCACGGCGCGAGCCACGCCAACGGCCGGGCCGCCGCCGAGGTGCTCGGCCTGACCGCCTGACCCACGTCCCCACCCGGCCCGCCGTCTCCGGACGGCGGGCCACTCTCTTGAACGCGTTCAAATTCTGTCGTACGCTCAGGGCGTCCGGAATTTGAACACGTTCAAGAGAGGCGACGGGGATGGACGTGAAGGTCTGGATGTACCTGGCCTACCTCGCGGTCAGCATCGGTCTGACCATCTGGGTGGCGCGGGCACTGTCCCGCAACGGGCTGGTGTTCCTGGAGGACGTGTTCGCCGACAGCCGGCTGGCCGGGGCGGTAAACAGTCTGCTGGTGGTCGGCTTCTATCTGCTCAACCTCGGCTACGTCACGGTGGCGATGAAGGAGTCCGACCCGGTCGGCGACACCAGCCAGGCGCTGGAGCAGCTCTCCATGAAGGTGGGATTCGTCCTGCTCGTGCTCGGCGCGCTGCACTTCTTCAACGTCTTCGCGCTCGGCCGATACCGGCGTGGCCGCCTGCGCCAGCAGGCCACCCACCCGCCGCTGCCGCCGGTCAGAATGCTCCCGCCGCAAGGTGGGCCCGTACCGGCGGCGGGCCCGAACCCGCCGGCCCGGTGACGTCCGCCGCGGGCGGGCACCAGCAGGATCCCACCGGGCACGGGGCCGGTGGGATCCGCGGGTTCACCGTCCTGTTCGACGCGGACTGCCCGATGTGCCGGGCCGCCCGGCGGTGGCTCGCCTCGCGCGCCCAGCTCGTACCACTGGAGTTCGTGCCGGCCGGGTCCGCCGAGGCCCGGCGGCGCTTCCCCGGGCTGGACCACGACGCCACGCTGCGCGACCTGACGGTGGTGGCCGACACCGGCGCTGTCTACCGCGGCGACGGCGCCTGGTTCGCCTGTCTCTGGGCGCTCGCCGAGCACCGCGGTACGGCCGAGCGGCTGGCCCGCCCACACCTGCTGCCGCTGGCCCGGCGGGTGGTGGCGGCGGCCTCCGCGGTCCGCGAGCGGATCCGGGAACCGGGATACGGTGACGACGATGACCGAGCAGAGTGCGCCGACGACCGCTGCGGGTGGCCAGGGGTCGACGGCCCGGGGTGAGCAGACCCGGCAACTGATCCTGGACACCGCGATGCGGCTGTTCCGCGAGCGCGGATACGCGCGGACGACGATGCGTGCGGTCGCCCAGGAGGCGGGCGTGGCGGTGGGCAACGCCTACTACTACTTCGGCTCCAAGGAGCACCTGGTCCAGGAGTTCTACGCGGGCACCCAGCGCGAGCACCGGGAGGCGGCCGCGCCGGCGCTCGCCCGGGAGCGGGACTTCGGCCCGCGACTGGCCGGAGTGCTGCACGCGGGCATCGACGTACTGAGCCCGTACCACGCGTTCGCGGGCGCCTTCTTCAAGACGGCGGCCGAGCCGACCTCGCCGCTCAGCCCGTTCTCCGCCGAGTCGTCGGCGCCCCGGGAGATGTCGATAGCGTTGTTCCGCGAGGCGCTGACCGGCTCCGCCGTCAAGCTCGACGACGAGCTGCGCGAGGCTCTGCCCGAGCTGCTCTGGCTCGGCTACATGGGTGTGGTGCTCTACTGGGTGCACGACCGCTCGGAGGGCCAGGGCAAGACCCGGCAGCTCATCGACGGCGTGGTGCCGCTCGTGGACCGGCTGGTGGGACTGTCCCGGCTACGCGTGCTGCGGCCGGTCACCCGACAGGCGCTCGCCCTGATCCACACACTGCGTCACTGACTCCGAAGGCGCACGGCCCAGCGATTCCGCAGGTGAGAGTCCATAACCGGACAGCGACCCACCCCTTGTTCACCACCGGCACTAACACATAGCGTTACCGATGTCGGGGCCTGGGAGGAGAGCTGCGGACCGTGGATCCGGCCCGGGATCCACGGTCCGCGCCACGCCGGAATCCCAGCCCGGTCAGCGGGGGAACACACCGAACCCGGTGAAGCCCCGATCCGGGAATCCGGCCGCCTCGGCCACCCGCGCTGACGCGGCGTTGCCGGGGTCGTGCAGGTAGGTGGGGATCGCCCCCTCGTCCAGCACTCGGCGGGCCGCCTGCGCGACCAGCCGCCGGGCCAGGCCACGCCCGCGCGCCGTCGGCACCGTGCCCACCGCCAGCTCGTGCCCGTACGCGTCGTGCCGCTTGATCCCCACGCCGGCCCGGTACGCGCCGTCGGCGCCCCGGACCACGAGCACCTCCCGGTCGAACAGCCGCAGCCACGGCGGCAGCCCGGGCAGCGTGGGCGGCACCCACTCCCCCACCTCGGGCAGCGGCGCCGGGTCGGTGCACCAGCGGAAGACCGAGGTGTGCGCGATGAACTCCGGCGCGCCGACCGTGTCCGGCAGGGCGGGCAGCCAGTCGCCGAGCGGCCGGTCCCGCACCAGCGCCCGTACCGCCTCCACCCGGTCGGCGGCCACCGAGAGGACGGTGCTGCCGTCCGCCGTCACCGCGACGGCCGGGCGCAGCCGCCCGTCCCAGGCCGGACGGGCGCGGCGGTACGACCGGACCACGTGCAGCCCGGGGCCCGCCGGCCACTGTCCCAACCAGGTCGCCAGATGAAGGAAGACCCGCCGGTCGAGCACGTGATCATGGTACGCCGGTACGCCGCGCCCGTGCCCGCGGAATTCGCCGATCGCGGCGCGGTTGAGACGCGCCGCAGACGGGTAGAGGGTCGGCACGCCAGCGACGGACGCCGATTCCTGGTCCCGCCACCGGCCGCAGGAATTCCGGCGCTTCGCGGAACCGAAGGCATCGCCCCTGCGTCACATTCATTTCCATACATGGACAAGTTTCTCTGGGACGGTAGTGGTCATGCCTCACGAACCGAATGACCGATTCCAGCAGGATCCGGAGCGCGGCTGGCGGGCCGCCGCGGACGCCGGGCGGTTCCCGGCGCAGCCGGCCTACCGCGAGGCGCGCGACCGCGGGCTCTCCTGGGCCGAACTGAACGCGCAACCGGCCGGCACCGCCGCCTGGCGTGGCCTCTCACCCCTCTAGGAACGCGGGCGGCGACACACCGGCCGGGCGGGCGTACCGGCCTTCGCACACCTGTGCGGTAGCGTCTTGTGGTCCGATTTCCGGCCTACGACAGGAGAAGCTCCGCGCATGGGCAAGAAGACGATCCACGTCTCCGACTTCACCGGTCAGGTGCTCAGCCCCGACGACGAGGTGGTCAAGGTCGTCGTCCTGGAGCACCCGGATCTGGTCGCCGGGCCCGTGCAGCTGGACGCCACCCCGGTCGACGTGGAGAGCATCGACGACGCGGCGCTCGACGTCGCGGTGGTGGAGATCCACGACCGGCACGGCCACGGCGAGCCGCGCCGGGTGGTGCTGACCGCCAGCGAGTTCGACGCGATGGCGACCGACGTGCCGATGGCGCAACTGCTGCGTACCGCCGAGCGGGTCAAGCCGCCCAAGGCCCGGCGCGCCACCGAGAAGATCGACTACGGCACCATCGAGCACGCCGGCCGCCCGCACCGCGGCCGGGTCACCGAGGAGGAGGCCCGGCTGGTCCGGGAGCACCTCGACGAGGTGAACAAGCGCCTCGCCGACGCCGGCATCCGCCAGGTGGACCCCGCCGACCCGGAGCACGCCGCCCGGTACGGCTTCCCCGTCGCCGACTGACAACCCGAGCACCGGGCACGCGCCCCCGTGACGCGTGCCCGGCGTGGTGTCAGGCCCCTTTCCGGGTGATCTCGGCGAGCGCCGCCTCGAACGCCGACTCCAGCTCGTCCTTCTGCAGCCCGAGGCCGCTCAGCACACCGTCACCGCCCTCCTCCTCCAGCAGGGCGAGCAGGATGTGCTCCGTACCGATGTAGTTGTGTCCCATCCGCAGAGCCTCCCGGTACGTCAGCTCCAGCACCTTCTTGACCCGCGCGCCGTAGGGGATCAGGTCCGGCACCTGGTCGGCCTTCGCCGGCAGCGTCGCGGTGACGACCTCCCGCAGCCGTTCCAGCGGTACGCCCCGGGCCACGATCGCCGCGGCGGCCAGCCCTTCCGGCTCGGCGAGCAGCCCGAGCGCGAGGTGCCCCGGGGCGATCTCGGCGTTGCCCGCGGTCCGGGCCTCCTCCTGCGAGGCCAGCACCACGTTGCGGGCGCGCGGGGTGAACCGGCCGAACCCGGAGTCCGGGTCGAGCGCGGCGGCGGTCTCCGCCTTGGCGACGGAACGCTTCTGGGCGGCCTGCTTGCTCACGCCCATGCTGCGGCCGATCTCCGTCCACGAGGCGCCGGAGCGGCGCGCCTGGTCGACGAAGTGCCCGATCAGGTGGTCCGCGACGTCGCCCAGGTGATCGGCCACGAGGACCGCGTCGGCCAACTGGTCGAGCGCGCCGGTGCGCGTCTTCTTGATGCCTTCGATGAGGTCGTCCAGGCGTACCGGGTGGGTCATCTTGAGCGGTTCGTTCTCCTCCATGCGTCAACCATAGGTTGACGATCCTCAAGCGTCAACCCTCGGTTGACGGCACCGCCCGCGTCGCGCGATGATCTCGACCCCGGTAGGGTCGGTCGGGGTGAGCACCCATTCGACACTGCTCTTCGTGCTCGCCGCCGTCGCGGTCGTCATCGCCGTGCGGTGGGTGGCAGCCCGTACCGGTCTGCCGGCGGCGGCGCTCCTGCCCCTCATCGGCATCACGTACGCGCTGCTCCCCGGCCCCAACGTCGGCCTCGACCCCGAGCTGGTGCTCATGGTCGTGCTGCCGCCGTTGCTCTACAGTGCCGCGCTGGACTCGTCCCTGCTCGACATCCGCCGGAACCTGCGGATCGTGGTCAGCCTCTCCGTGGTGCTGGTGCTCCTCACCGGACTGCTCGTGGGCGTCGGGTTCCACCTGTTCGTCGCCGGCGCGACGCTGGCGGCAGGCATCGCGGTCGGCGCCGCGGTCGCCCCGCCCGACCCGGTCGCCGCCCTGGCCGTGGGCCGGAGGGTCAACCTGCCGCCGAAGATGGTCACGATCATCCAGGGCGAGGGACTGCTGAACGACGCCACCGCGCTGACCATGCTCAGCGTCGCTGTGGCCGCCGCCGTGGGCGGCGAGTTCTCGTTCCACGCCGCAATCGGGCAGTTCGTGCTGGCGGCGGCAGGCGGGATCGCGGTGGGCGTGGTCGTCGCCCGGGCGAAACGACTGGTCCGGCCGCTCACCGCGGACCCGCTGCTGTCGAACGCGATCTCCCTCGCGACACCGTTCGTGGCGTACCTGCTGGGCGAGGCGCTGCACGTCTCCGGTGTGCTGGCGGTGGTCGTCGCCGGCCTGATCGTCGGCCACCAGACGCCGGAGTTCGGGTCCGGCGCCGCCCGCCTCCAGACCAACGCCGTCTGGCGGCTCGTCGACTTCCTCCTCGAAGGCTTCGTCTTCCTGCTGATCGGTCAGCAGCTCCCCGCCGTCATGCGGGGCCTGCGCCAGTACGACACGTCGACCATAGTCATCGCCGTCGCCGTGTCGGTCGGCGTGGTGCTGCTCCTGCGCCCGGCCTGGCTGGTCCTGACCCAGTGGCTCCCCGGGTCGCTGCACACGCGGCTGGGGGGCGTCGCCGAGCAGGACGACACCGACGAGCCGGACGCCGCACGGCGGCTCGGCGGCGTCGACCGCAACGCCCGCGGGCTGACCTCCCGCGAGGTGGTGGCGCTGAGCTGGTCCGGTACGCGCGGCGTGATCAGCCTGGCCGCGATCTTCACGCTGCCGCTGACCACCGACAGCGGCGCCCCCTTCCCGGACCGGGACCTGCTGCTGTTCTGCACCTTCGTGGTCGTCCTGGTGACGCTGGTCGGGCAGGGCCTGACGTTCGCGCCGCTCGTGCGGATGCTCGGGCTGCGCGCCAACGAGGCCGACCAGGCCCGGGTACGCAACGAGGCCCGCTCGGCCGCGGTGGAGGCCGCGCTGGCCCGTCTCGACACCGTCGCCGCCGAGGAACCGGACAGCAGGGTGGCCGTCGACACCACGCGTACCCAGTTGGAGACCCGGCTGGCCCGCTACCGGGGGCGGCTCGACCTGATCCAGCAGAGCGGCTCCTCGGAGCTGCCCACCTCGCCGGAGTACGAGACGGCGCTGCGGGTCCGCCGGACCGTCCTCGAAGCGCAGCGCGAGGAGTTGTTGCGGTGGCGTGACTCCGGCCGGCTGCCGGACGAGGAGCTGCGGGTGCTGGAACGCGAACTCGACCACGAGGAGCTGTTGCTGCCGAAGCGGGCGCCGGGCTGACCCTGGACCCGGCGCCCGCCGGCCGCCTCACAGCTGGCGCAGGATCACCGGGTCCTTGATCTTCTTGTCGGCGGCAAGCAGCAACGCCTTGCTGAGGATCTCGCCGAGCCGGCTGTCACCCTCGAAGGGCAGGAACATCTCCGGCTCCTTCGCCTTCGCCGAGTCCGGGATGACGCACAGGTACCGCTCGTCCGGGGCGATCAGGATGTTGCCCGAGCCGCAGTGGATGCGATACGTGTGCAGGTCTCCGCGTACCTCGAGGAACCTGTCGGTGAGGGTGCAGCGGTCGGCGATGGCCAGCCGGGGGATCAGGTCCGCCAGCACGTCCCGGCGCGTCCGGCCGGTCGGGGCCAGCTCGCCGAAGCTGCTCTGCGCCCAGTAGTCGCGATACCGGCCGCCCGGCCCGCCGTCGTACCAGTCCGGGTCGGCGCCCACCCCGGCCGCGGCCACGAACAGGTCGACGTCGCGCATCACCTCGCTCAGCACGACCGGCGGAACCTCCGTCAGCGGAACCGGAAGGCGTTCTCCCCGGATGAAGAACAGCTGGTCGGTCCCCATCGTGTCGAACACGAGGTCGTCGCCCCGGTCCTCGATCCCGGCGACACCCAGTTCGGCGCGCAGCCCCCAGTCCGGCAGGGCCAGCCAGGGCAGGCTGTACGAGGCCCCGTCGTTGCGGTGCTGGACGTACGACCATCCGCGCCGGGACAGCAACGCGTTGAGGCGGTGCTGGAGGACGACGTGCGCGGCGAACCTGTTGGAGTACATGCTCGTGGCCCGCTCCGCGTCGGTGAGCAGGTACTGCTCCCGGTGCGCCTGCTTGAACGGCTGGGTGATCGCGTGCCGGGTCAGGAAGTCCCGCCACGGCCCCACCGCATCGGGGTCGAGCACCGGATGCCACAGCCGGACCGTCGCATCGTCGGCCGGCTCGAACACCGCGGCGTCCACCGTCCGCAGTGCCTCACCGGCCCAGCAGCAGGCGACCCCGTCGACGGTCCAGACGAGACGGCGGGCCAGCGCACGGGCCAGCGGGTGGTCGAGGAACCGCTCGCGCCACTGCTCGACGGTCCACGAACGGTCACGCCGCAGCAGCCCTTCCAGGCGGTCACGGGTGGCGACGAGCGTGGCGGCGACGTCGACGACTGTCGCCTTCAGCTCCTTCACCTCCTCGCCGTGATCCCTGCGCACCTGCGCCGGAGGGGCCTTGACCACCTTGCCGTCCGCGTTGCGCCACACCAGCTGGGCGTCGACGCCGCGCACCTCCAGCTCGTAGGAGCAGTCGCCCAGCTTGTCCGCCAGCGGCAGCCCGAAGCCGGGCAGGGCCATCTCCTCGACGTCCTCCCGGCTGACGCCGAGCGCCTCGGCGTGCCGCGTCAGCCCCTTCTCGACGAGTCGCAGCGTGCTCTTGTAGGTGAGCCGCGACGACAGCCGGGCCAGTTGGGCGAGGGCGGCGGGGTGATCGGTGTCGACGAGCGCCGCGACCGCCACGTTCGCCAGTTTCGGACTGGCCGGCCCGTGCCCGGGGATCTTGCGGACGGCCCGTTCCGCGATCTGGCCGAGGCTGCGCAGGCTCTCCTGCGACGGCGGGCACATCGCCCGCATCCAGATCAGCCCCCACAGCAGCCCGACGTTGTAACGGTCGACCACCCGCGGCGGGACGTCCGCGAGGTGGCCGGGACAGCACGTGGTCCAGCGCAGGGGCAGGGTGCGCGCCTGACCCACGAGCGGGAGCCAGTCGTCGAGCCGGGCGGTGAACTCGTCGGCGCCCACCGCGTCGACCAGCGACCGGCCCTGCCTGCGCCAGCCCGCCGTCGGCCTCGCCTTGTCCGCCTCGACCGGACAGTGGGCCAGCAGCGCCTGCCACGCCGACCGGCGGTCCGCCGGCATCGCCTCGATGTCCGCGATCGCGCGGTCGGCCCACTGCTCACCGACGTTGGGGATCGGCCACATCCGGTCGGCCTCGTCGCTGATATTGCTCAGCGGACGCTCGATCCGGGTCCGGCGCCAGGTCGCCAGCGCCGCCGGATTCGTCCGCCCGGCCGACGCCTCCGCCTGGATGGACTCCCAGGTGAACCGAATGAGATTGGTGCTCCAGCCACCGAAGCCCAGCCATGCCTGACCGCCGAGCCGGTCCAGCCAGGACGCGCCGTCGATCCCGCCGCCGGAGCGCACGGCACGGATCAGCGTGCCCTGCCCGGCGCGGTGCTCCCCCGGCACCGTCAACACGTCGAACACCACCTGCCGAACCGGCGCCGGTTGTGCGGTCAGGAGTTCGGTCGTCCGGCGCCACGCTTCGCCCCGGGCGCGGTCCCACGGGCTCTCGTGCTGAAGCGGCAGCCGCGGCAGACGGCCGGCAACTGTCAGCGCGGCGGCGGCGCGGCGCTCGTCATCCGCGTCGTCACCGGCCAGGTCGGCCACGGCGGCGGCGACCGACTCGGCCTGCCGCGTGGCCTCCGCCAGCAGCTCGGCCTGCGGCGGAGCCAGATCGCCGGGCCCGCGCGGTTCGTTGAGCGCGGCGAGCAGCGCCGGAACCGTGCCGGCCGGCGCCCAGCCGCACACCGTCACCACCTTGTCGACGAACCTCAGCCGAGATGACTCGTTGAGGGTCCGGTCGGGGCGTTCGTACCAGCCCTCGACGGTGGTGACCACATCGCGCAGCGCCGGCTCCGGATCGTACGTGTCCACTCAGCCACCCACCAGCGGAACGAGCTTGAGGAAGGTGACGCGGGATCCCGCGTGCAGGCGGACCTTCTCGTCCAGTTCCGTGACCTGACGGTCGTCGACGAGCACCACGAAGGCGTTGCGGCCGAACGCGGCGAGTGTCATCCGGGTCCGCTCCTCGGGGTCGGCGTCCGCGCCGGACTCGGCGATCTCGAGGAACACCCGGCGGCGGATCAGCTCGTCGAGACCCACCGTCTCCTCGAAGACCTCCATGGTCCACGCGGGTCCGCTCGGCGCTCCGAGGACCTCGTCGGTGACTGTGATCAATGGCATGGCAGAGAACGTAGCCGAGTCCTCCGACATCTCACGCACTTTGTGTGACCCGGCCTCGTACCGGACAGTCTCCACGGATGTACGAGACCGTTCCGTGAAGGCGAGGTTGTGAGCGTGTCCTATCACGCGTACCCAGGCAGGACCGACATGTCGGCGGTGGTGGACGCGGCCCGCCGCGGCGACCAGGCGGCGCTCGACGAGTTGGTCTCGCACTGTCTGCCGCTCGTCTACAACATCGTGGGCCGGGCGCTGAACCGGTCGTCCGACGTCGACGACGTGGTGCAGAACGCGATGGTGAACGTCGTGCGAGGGCTGCCGGGCGTACGTGAGCCGCAGCTCTTCCGGTCCTGGCTGGTCGCCGTCACCATGAACGAGATCCGCACCTACATGCGGCACCGGCACACCACACCGGCGCCGCCGGAGGACATCGACAACGTGATCGACCCGGGTTCGGACTTCGAGGATCTGACCCTGACCCAGCTCCACCTCTCCGACCAGCGCCGGGAGGTCGTGCTGGCCACGCGCTGGCTGGACGACGACCACCGCCACCTGCTGTCCCTCTGGTGGCTGGTCGAGGCCGGTCACCTCACCCGCGCCGACCTGGTCGACGCCCTGCGCCTGGAGCCGCACCACGTGACGGTCCGCGTGGCCCGGATGAAGGCACAGCTGGACACCGCGCGGCTGGTGGTGCGGGCCCTCACCGCACGGCCCGGTTGCGCCGACCTGCGGAACACCGCGTCGGGCTGGAACGGTCAGCCGGCACCACTGTGGCGCAAGCGGATCGCGCGGCACATCCGCACCTGTGCCCACTGCCCGAACACGACATCCGATCTGGTACCCGCCGAGCGGCTGCTCGCCGGGCTGGCGCTCACGCCGGTCCCGGCCGGCCTCGCCTCGGACGTCACCCACAAGCTGCACACAGTCGCCTCCGTGTCGCGCGTCGCCCCGACCGGTACGCACGCCGTGGCGGGTACGCACGCCGTGGCGGCCGGAGCGAGGTCCGGGCTCTCCTTGTCGAAGGCCCTGGCCGGCGTCGTCGCCGCCGTCGCCGTGGTCGGCGGGGGCGGGCTCGTCCTGGCCAACTACCCGGACGGGCCGGACGAACAGCCGGCGGCCGCGACTGTCGTGCAGCCCGCGACCGAGACGACCGCACCCGCGCTCACGCCCTCCCCGACCC